>NZ_JBFAMR010000033.1:0-63283 GCF_040656595.1 Actinoplanes sp. NPDC049802 | reverse complement strand
GGCACCCGCGCAAGCCTCCAAGCGACACCCGCGCAAGTCCCCAGGCGGCACCCGCGCAAGCCGCCGAGGTCACCCGTACAAGCGAACCGCAAGGATCCAGCAAGCGCCCGGCCGCATGGTGTTCACATGCTCACCGACATCAGCGCGCTCGGCACCATCCTCGGCATCTGGGCACACCCCGACGACGAGGCCTACCTCTCCGGCGGCCTGATGGCCCTGGCCCGCGACGCCGGCGCCCGGGTCGTATGTGTCACCGCCACCCGGGGCGAACACGGCACCGCCGACCCGGACCGTTGGCCACCGTCCCGCCTGGCCGAACGTCGCACCATCGAACTGACCGACTGCCTCCACCTCCTGGGCGTCACGGAGCACCATTGGCTCGGCTACGAAGACGGTCGTTGCGCCGAGGCTTCACCCACCGTCGCGATCGCCGAACTCTGCGATCTGATCGACCTGATCCGCCCCGACACCGTGATCAGTTTCGGTCCCGACGGCAACACCGGCCACCCCGACCATCAGGCCGTGGCCCGCTGGACCGCCGCCGCCGTGGACAAGGCTGCCCCCGTCGGCACGCGCCTGCTCCAGGCCTCCGTAACCGACGAATGGGCCGACAGGTGGCGCACGGTCAACGACCGTTTCCAGGTCTTCCTGCCCGGCTACCCGATCACCCAGCCGGAACACACTCTGACTCTGCACCTGACCCTCGACCAGCCCACGGTGGACCGCAAACTGCGCGCGCTCGCCGCCCAGGCCACCCAGACGGAGGCGCTGATCGCCGAAATGGGCCCGGCCACCTACACCGAGTGGATCGCCGACGAAACCTTCACCGAGGCCACCCCCGATTCCACGTCCCACCCGTGCCCCCGCTGCTGGTGGAACATCGACGAAGCCCGCTGGAACTGCTCTTGAAACCCCTCATCCGGTACGGGCTCGCCCGCCCACAACCGCCTCGTCGCCCCAACCAGCGGCAACCGCGCCCATGACGCAGGTTTCCCGGCCAGCGTGATCAACCCCGGGGTTGTGAAGACTCAGAGGGTGGGCGAGGTCGCTTCCCGAGGGAGATCGGGGACAAGGCCAGCCGCAACGACTCGTCGGCGACCGCCCTGCCGCTGTCCATGAACGCCACTTGCAGCACGGACCAGACGAGACGCGGACCACCGCGACGAACATGAGTTCGCAGCTCGCTCAGAAACCACCGCGCCCCGCCCCACTCAGGCAGACACCCCGGCCCACGGAGACAGACGGCCGGCGCCCGCCCCAACTCCGGCCCAACCCCACCTGCTTCCATGAATCTCCCCCCGGAAGCCACAACAGACAGGACCCATTCACGACAGTCGGCAAATGTCGACGACGATGCTTCAAGACCATCATGGACCGAACGTCACCTCGGTACCAGCAATCTCAGGAGGTCTTACAGAACTCTAATACGGTCGAGATTGGCATGATCAACTCCTTTCCCGGACTTACACTTCTGCCCGAGGGGGCAGGACAATATAGGCATGCGGCAGTTTCAGTTATTCACTTCGAAAGAGATGGCGGCGATGCGCGACCGAACCGCGCGTCGCAACCATTCCCCGGCCGCTGAAAGCTTCCGCCGAGAGCATCAGCGCCATCGCGCCTGGGGCCTCCGCCAGCGTCACGCCCAGCGCTTACGCCACGCCCAGATCCGCGTTGAGACTGAGGCCCGCACCCAGACCCAAGCCGGTGCTGAGGCCCGCACCCACACCCACATCGGTGCTGAGGACACCCACACCCGCACCCGCGCCGAGGCCGACACCCAGACCCAAGCCGGTACTGAAGCCCGCACCCACACCCAGACCCAAGCCGGTATTAAGGCCGAAGACCTCGCTCGGGCCTACGCTCGAACAGATGCTGAGGCCTCCGCCGACGCTCAAACCCTCTCCGAGGCTGTGGCATGCGCCATGCGTCCACGCCGGGCCCGCGTTCAGACCAAAGCTCCCGCCCGCGAACGCGGGACCCGTCCGGTCACCTCCCTGGAGGGGCGGGCCGCGTTACTGGTCACCGGTCTGACCTTGCAGCTGGACTTCGCGTTGCGGCAGCACGCACTGCAGGCGGCATTTCGATTGCGCGTGAGCCGTGCCGACGTTAAGGTCCGCGCCCGCACTCAAGGCCAGGTCCATAATCACGCCGAGACCGGGGCCTACCCCCGCGCTCACGCCGAGATCAAGGTGTACACCGATAGCGCCGCCGGGACAGTCGCACGCGACACCGCGCGGGTCACGGTTGAACAGCCAGTGCAGATTGCGGCTGAGCGGGTAACGCAGGTCACGACTGAAATGGCAGCGGCTGCACGGGGCATAGTGGGGTCGCGACCTTCGGGAGGGCGGCCACCGTCTCGCGGGATCAGCGAGCAGTCGGCGAAGGCCGGCATCGGATCCCGGGTGGCCGACCCTGGCCTGACGGCGGCCCGGCGGCGGATGGCGGCAAGTCGTGGGGCTTGCCGACAGCGGGCAGTCGGTTGCGCTCGGATTCGAACGGCCTTGCGGGATGGCCCACCGCCCGATCTCATGGCCCGGCGATGCCCGTCGGTGATCGCCTCACGCCACCGGTCTCTGGAAGACTGCGCCGCGCCGTGGCCAAGCGCCCGAGGGGCACCGGAACACCGATCAAACGCTCTGTGTCGATCGCCGCCCCGGCCGCGTCGGTAACGCCCGCCGGCAGACAGGCCGAATCCGTTGCGCCGTTCGCCCTCCGGACCGTGATCGTGGCGGCGCACCCCGAGCCCGTGACCCCAGCCTTCGAGTCACGGATCCGGCGCTTTCGTTGACTCGGCGTGCAAATACGATCGCGCCATCTTGGCCGAACACGGGGCCGCGCCACCGGTGTTCGCCACACCTGAAACTGAATGAGTCCCAGAGAGTCAAACTCGAGGATCCCGATCAGTTAAGAATCGTTCGACCAATTTCGGATTCGAGCGTTGAGACACACAAGCCTGGCGACGAAATCAGACGCAATTACCGACCCATTCAAAGATTGTCGCTTCCAGAGATTTCTCCCACGGCCGACGCGACGAGAATGCCGAGCCGGACGGGTGATTACGCATGTGGCAACGAGCGCCGGATGTCGGGCCACCGCGAGCGCCACCCGGCAAGGTCAATGTCGCTGAGTTCGAGCGCCACCTGGTACCGGAAGCAACGAGGTGACCCGCGACGACTCGGGTGGCCGGAAACCTGAGAACACCCTGCCGGTTCACCGTAGCCGGCGCTGGCGGTCAGCGATACGTGGCTCTCGACGTCACCGACAAAGTCAGGCGGGAGAAACACGCGATCGGCAGCCCGTTCAGCCCAGGCAGGGCTGGCGGCCTCAACCGATCGCGAATATTGACGGCGACGCGGCCTGGTGGCAGAAGGCGGCGTCTCCTGCCGGCCGAAACCGGACCAGTCCGATGACTCCCGCACCAAAGTTCACTGCTACCAGTAGCGAACAGGCGGCGTTCTGGCGCAACGAGCGGCGGCGGCGCAACGGCGACAGCATCGACGACGACGGCAGCGGCGGCGGCGGCGGCGGCAGCGGCAGCGGCAGCGGCAGCGGCAGCGGCAGCGGCGGCAGCAGTGGTGGTGGTGGTGGCAGCGGCAGCGGCGGCAGCGGTGGTGGTGGTGGTGGTGGTGGTGGCAGCAGCAGCAGCAGCAGCAGCGGTGGTGGCGGTGGCGGCGGCAGCAGCAGCGGCGGCGGCAGCAGCAGCGGCGGCAGCGGCAGCGGTGGTGGTGGTGGTGGTGGCAGCAGCGGCGGTGGTGGCAGCAGCGGCGGTGGTGGCAGCAGCGGCGGTGGTGGCGGCAGCGGCGGTGGTGGCAGCAGCGGCGGTGGTGGCAGCAGCGGCGGTGGTGGCAGCAGCGGCGGTGGTGGCGGCAGCGGCGGTGGTGGCGGCAGCGGCGGTGGTGGCAGCGGCGGTGGTGGCGGCAGCGGCGGTGGTGGCGGCAGCGGCGGTGGTGGCGGCGGCGGCGGTGGTGGCGGCAGCGGCGGCGCACTGTGGTTGCTGGCCACAGCGCCTGGTGGAGGAGAGAGTCACTGAATCTGGGAGACCGGGAGTGGGCAGCTCAGCCCGGCGGGCGCGGCAGGGGAGCGACTGGCGGGGGGATCGCGTGGAGACGGCGGGGCGGTCAAGGAAGGCGGGACGGGGTCGCGCGTACCATCGATGGGTTTTGATCTGAGAAGGAGCGGTAGTAGGGGTCGGAGCGGGACAGTTCGGCGTGGGTGCCGGAGGCTGTCACCACGCCGCTGTCGATCACCAGGATGTGGTCGGCGGAGCGGACCGTGGAGAAGCGGTGGGCGATCACCATGAGGGCGCAGACCGCGGAGACCTGGCGGAGGGTGGCGGTCAGCGCGCGTTCGCTCTCGGGGTCGAGGTGGGCGGTGGGCTCGTCCAGCAGGATCAGTGAGGGGCGGGAGAGCAGGCAGCGGGCTATCGCTATCCGCTGGCGCTGGCCTCCGGAGAAGCGGCGGCCGCGCTCGCCCACGGGGGTGTCCAGACCGTTCGGCAGGGCGGCCACGATCCTGGTGAGGCCGGTCATCGTCAGGACGCGGCGGAGTTCGGTGTCCTCCACCTGGCCCGCGCCGTAGAGGAGGTTCTCGCGGAGGGTGCCGGCCAGCAGCGGGCAGTCCTGCTCGACCAGGCCGACCGTGGCCCGGTGCTGGGCGTAGGGGGTGTGCCGGGCGTCGCGGCCGTTCAGGAACACCGTGCCCCGGTCGGGGTCGTAGAAGCGCTCGGCCAGCGCGAAGATCGTGGATTTGCCGGCGCCGGACGGGCCGACCAGGGCGATCTGGCCGCGGGACGGCACGGTGAAGTCGATGCCCCGCAGGACCGGGCGGCCGGGGTCGTAGCCGAACCAGACATCGCGGAACTCCAGGAGCGGTGCGGGGCGGTGCGGGACACCTCGGACTCGGGCCACGGCCACCGGGCGGTCCCGTTCGACGGGCAGGGCCAGTACCTCGTTGATGCGCTGCAGGGCGCCGGTGCCCTGCTGCACGGCGCTGACCGCCTGGAAGATCTCGTAGACGGGGGCGGCCAGGTAGGTCATCGCCAGGGTGAAACCGACCAGCTCGCCCAGGGTCATCGCGCCGGCGGAGACGCGGGACGCGCCGACCAGCAGGACCGCCAGGAACGCGCCGCTCACCGCCAGGTCGTTGGCCGGGCCGCTCAGGGCGACCATGCCGGCCATCCGCAGGTTCGCCAGGTAGGCGCGGCGGGCCGACGAGTCGAGGCGGGCGGCTTCGGTGCGCTCGGCGCGGCAGGCCCGGACCACGCGGATGCCGCCGAGGGCACGTTCCAGATCGGACAGCAGGGCGCCCTCGGCGGCCTGTGCGCCGCGGGAGGCGATCCGCACCCGGCGGACCACCGCCAGCAGCGCGCCGAACGAGCCGCCGAACAGCACCACCACGGCGGCCAGCAGCCACGGATCCAGCCAGGCCAGCAGGGCGGCCGCCGCGATCAGACCGATCAGGCCGGCCACGCCGGTGCCGAGGCTCTGCGCGATCAACGTCTTCACGGCGGCCGTGTCGCCGCAGGCGCGGGCGATCAGATCCCCGGTACGGCCCTGTTCCAGCACCGGCAACCGCACCCGCAGCAGATGACCGGTCACCGTCCGGCGCAGGTCACGGGTCATCGTCTCGCCGGTGTGCGCCTGCACGTAGCGGGCCAGGGCCAGCGCGCTCGCCTGGGCCGTGAACAGGGCGGCGAGCGCGCCGATCACCGGCCACGGCAGCCGTCCGGCGGCGGCACCGTCGACCGCGATCCGGGCCAGCAGCGGCTGGGTGAGCGCCAGCAGCGTTCCGAAGAGGCTGAGCGCCGCCGCTCCGAGGATCCGGCCCCGATAGCCGCGGGCCAGCCGGCGCAGATCCCGCCACCGGGCCAGGTCAGCCATCCCGCCGCCCCCTCTCACCAGGAGATTCAGACCGTAGGCAGACGTTTCGGGCGGCGACAACGCGGTTGGCGGATCCCAGGCGCGGCAAGGGTAGAGGCGTCGCCCTTTCGTAGGATCCGGTCATGCTCACCGCATTGCGCGAAGCCGCCGACCTGGAAGCGGCGGTGACCGCCCCGGACGGTTCACTGTCCCGGCACGAACTGCTCGACCGGGCGGAGAGGGTGGCCGCCGAGATCGCCGGGGCGCCGATCGTGGCGGTGGACGCCGTTCCGGCCCTGTCGACGATCGTGGCGGTGACCGGGGCGTTGCTGGCGGGGGTGCCGATCGTGCCGGTGCCGCCGGATGCGGGCGTCCTGGAACGGCGGCACATCCTGGAGGATTCACGGGCCGCCGTCATCCTGCCCGGCTTCTCGCCGCTGGAACACGACGAGTCGGACGTGGAGGCGGCGCTGGTCCTCTACACCAGCGGAACCACCGGCGCCCCCAAAGGCGTGGTGATCTCCGAGGAGGCCCTCGCCGCCGATCTCGACGCCCTGGCCGAGGCCTGGCAGTGGACCTCCGACGACGTCCTCGTCCACGGGCTTCCCCTCTACCACGTCCACGGCCTGGTCCTGGGAGTCCTGGGACCGCTGAGACTGGGGTGCCGCCTGATCCACACCGGCCGCCCCACACCGGCGAGTTACGCGGCCGCCGGCGGCACCATGTATTTCGGCGTCCCCACCGTCTGGTCCCGGATCGCCGCCGACGTGGGCGCCGCGAGAGCGCTGAGCCGGGCCCGGCTGCTGGTCTCCGGAAGCGCCCCACTTCCCGCGCCGGTCTTCGCCGATCTCGCCACGCTGACCGGGCAGGCCCCGGTCGAGCGGTACGGCATGACCGAAACCCTGATCACGGTGAGCGCCCGGGCCGACGGCGATCGCCGCCCCGGCCAGGTGGGCACTCCCCTGCCCGGCGTCGCCACCCGGCTGGTCGACGAGTCCGGCGCTCCCCTGCCCGCGGACGGCGAGACCGTCGGCAACCTCCAGGTGCGCGGCCCCACCCTGTTGGACGGCTATCTGCGCGACGGTGGCGTACGGCCCGCGGACCTGGTGGACGGCTGGTTCCCGACCGGCGACGTGGCCACGATCGCCCCCGACGGCCGGCATCGCATCATCGGCCGCGCCTCCACCGACCTGATCAAGACGGGCGGCTACCGGGTGGGCGCCGGCGAGGTGGAGGACGTGCTGCTGCTGCATCCGGCGGTACGCGAGGCCGCGGTCATCGGCACCCCGCACGCCGACCTGGGTGAGCAGATCACCGCGTACGTCGTCGGCAGCCCCGTCCCGGAGAGCGAGCTGATCGCGTTCGTCGCCGAGCGGCTGGCCGCCCACAAACGGCCCCGGCGGGTACGCCACGTCGACGCGCTGCCCCGTAACGCCATGGGCAAGGTGCGGAAGAGTCTGCTCTCCCCCGATTGACTCAACCGGCGTCCATCCCCTGCCGATCGATCGGGCGTGACGAGACCCTCGCTCCGCACCGCCACCGGGCTTCTGGCGTTGGCGGCATTCTGGCTGCTGGCGACTGTCGTGCTGGGCGCGGTCGGCTGGTACCGGCCGGTCCCGCCGTGGCTGCTTCTGCCGACGACCGCCGGCGGTATCGGCACCGCGATCGCGGCCTGCCGGATCGCTGCCGCCGGCGCCCGCCAGGGGCCGGTCCGCGTCTTCTGGCGACAGCTGGCCCACGCCGGCTTCTGCCTGCTGGCTGGCTGCGTGGCGCAGATCGTCAGTCAGGCGCTGCTCGGGAGCACGCAGCCGACGAACCCGGTGACCGCGGCCTGCTTCGCCGGCGCGGGTGTCCTCGCGATGGGCGCGGTGCTGCGGCTGCCGGTCATCCGGCGCACCTGGCAGGCCGCCATCGCCAGCTTCCTGGACATCGCGATCGTCGCGGTCGCCGCCACTCTGATCTTCACTCGGTTCCTGTGGCGTACCGCCCTGCCCGCCGCCGACAACCCGCTCACGGCCGCGCTGCTGGTCACCGTGATGGTCACCGCGTCCGCCGCGGTCGTCACGGTGATCAAGGTGGGTGTGACCGGCGCCAGCCCGGTCCTGGCCCCCGCGTTGTGGGTGCTCGCCCCGGTCGGGCTTCTCGGCCCCGGCGCCTGGCTGCTGGCTCCGGCCCTGTCCGGCTGGCCGCATCTCAACGGCACAGCGACCGCGCTGCCGCTGGTCGGGCTGCTGTTCTCGGCGGCCGCATGGGTGCAGACCCGGTCCAACGTCGACACCGCCGCCGGTGCCTCGCCGACCTTACCGCCTTTGTCGGGCGACCGGCGCGGCGGCGTGTGGCGGCGGATCAGCATGGTCCCGTACGCGGCGGTCGCCTCGGTCACCGCGATGCTCATCGCGGTCACCTTCGACCACGGCCACCTGCCGCCCGGTCTGGTCGCCGGCTCCGTGGTGCTGACCGTTCTCGTGGTGGTCCGGCAGCTCACCGCCCTGCTGCACAACGCGGTGCTGCTCGACCGGCTGGAGGACCAGGCCGACCACGACGACCTGACCGGCCTGCCGAACCGCCGGCTGTTCACCACCACCCTGACCGGGCGGACCGCGCCGGCCACCGTCGCGGTCTGCGACCTGGACGGCTTCGCGGCGCTCAACGACCAGTTGGGTGACGACACCGGCGACGCCCTGCTGCGCGCCGCCGCCGCACGGGTGTCCACGGTCGTCAGCGGCGACACGATGGTGGCCCGGCTGCTCGGTGACGAGTTCGGTGTGCTGGCCCCCGGCGCCGACCCGGGCCTGGCCGACGCCCTGGTGAACGCGTTCCGCACCCCGTTGCGGGTCGGCTCCCGGGACCTGCTGGTGACCGTCACCTCCGGTGTCGCCTGCGGCGCCGGGGTGGACGTGCCGGATCTGCTGCGCCGCGCCGAACTCGCCCTCCAGGCCGCCAAGTACACCGGCGCCGACCGGGCCCGCGAGCACAGCAGCGCCCTCGACGCCACCGCCCAGCATCACGCCGAACTGGCCGCCGCCCTGCGCCGCGGCCTCGAACTGGGCGAGTTCAATCTGCTCTACCAGCCGATCGTGGAACTGCCCAGCGGCTCGGTCATCGGGGTCGAGGCGCTGATCCGCTGGCAGCCGACCGGACAGCCGGTGATCTCGCCGGCCGAGTTCATCCCGGTCGCCGAACACAGCGGCCTGATCATCGACCTGGGCGTGTGGATCATCGACACGGCCTGCGCCGACGCCGCGGCCTGGCAGCGCAGCCACGGCACGGCCGGCCCGCGCGTCAACATCAACGTGTCGGCACGGCAGCTGCTCGACCCGGATCTGCCCGGCATGGTCGCCGACGCCCTGCACCGGCACGGGCTCGCTCCCGACCGGATCACCATCGAGATCACCGAGACCGCGGTGTTCGCCGGTGGGGCCGCGCTGGAGACCGTACGGGAGTTGCGCGACCTCGGCGTCGGCCTGGCCCTGGACGACTTCGGCACCGGGCACAGCTCGCTCACCCTGCTGCGTACCTGCCCCGTCACCACCCTCAAAGTGGACAAGTCGTTCATCGACGACCTGAACGGCACCGCCGAACAGGAAGCGATCGCCTCGTCGCTGAGCACCATCGCGTCGACACTCGGCCTGCGCGCCGTGGCGGAGGGCGTGGAGACCCAGGATCAGGCGGACCGGCTGCACGCGCTCGGCTACCGGTACGCGCAGGGCTACCATTTCGCCCGCCCGATCCCGGCCGGCGACATCGGCGCGCTGCTCACCGCCCCGGTGCCGGCCTCCTGAAACGCAACGACGCCGATACCCGGCGGGACTATAGTCCTCGCCCGTGCCGCCTCTCTTCGCAGCCAGTGACATGCACGGTCACCGATCCGAGTTCCGCGACGCCCTGCACGACGCCGGCCTGATCGACACGGCCGGCGACTGGTGCGGCGCCGACGCCCGCCTGTGGCTGCTCGGCGACTACTTCGACCGAGGCCCCGACGGACTGGGCGTCGTCGACGACATCCGCCGCTGGTCCACGCAGGCGGCGTACGCGGGTGGCGACGTCCAGGCCCTGCTCGGCAACCACGAGGTGTTCCTGATGGCCGCCCACCGATTCGGCACCGACCCGGTCCCGGGATGGCCGCCGGAGGAGGGCGGCTACTACGGCGTCTGGCGGCTCTACGGCGGCCGCGAACGCGATCTGCGCCGCCTCACCCCCGACCACCTGGCCTGGCTCTCCTCCCGCCCCACCCTGGCACTGGCCGACGACCACCTGCTCGCCCACTGCGACAGCACCGGCTACCTGGAGTTCGGCGCCTCCCGCAACGCCGTCAACGATCACGTGAACGCGGCCCTGGCCAGCAGCGACCCGTACATCTGGCTGCACCTGTGGTCCCGGTTCTGCGGACGCGGCGACCTCGTCTCCCCCGCCGCCGTCGACAAACTGCTGTCCATCTACGGCGGCAGCACGATCGTCCACGGCCACAGCACCCTGCTCAGCCATTTCGGCCTCACCCCCGCCGAAGCCGTCACCGCCCACCGCTACACCGGCGGCCGCGTACTGGCCATCGACGGCGGCGTCTTCGAAGGCGGCCGCATCCTGGTCACCCGCCTGACCTGACGACGGTCACTCCAGGCGGCCCTCTTCCGCTTCCTTTCCCGGTACGCCGTGCACGTCCCCATTCGAGCGAACCGTGGCTCACCGCAACGCAAGGCAGTGCCGCGCCCGCCGGGCTGATCCGGTGGCCCATCACGGCCGACGGCCGTACGAAACCCGTCGGCCACCACGGCCGGCGCCGTGCGCTCACCGACCGGGCGGGCCCACCTGGTCGGCGCCACCCGCCGCCGTTCCCGGCCGAAAAGCCGTTCCCCAGCCGACCACCAGAGCGGCCTCACAACACCCGAAGTGCGCTGAGGACCAGCCGAACAACACCAACCACCGAGCCGGACAGCCCTCGGCCACCGGTCTGGGACCGTCCGGACTTTGGCTGATCTTGTTCGGCTGGTCGTGAGCGCTGACCCTGATGGCCGAATCGCCCGCCCCGCTCCGCCTGCCTGCAAGCCCGCCGGGCAGGCGGGCGGGGCCGCACAGCGCACCGACGGTGAGCCCCGAGCACCGCTGTGACACTCGTGAGCGACCGCGCAAGGCCCCGCGTGCGTGCCGAGTCGCTCAAGCCCCGTCTGCCCGCCGGGCGGGCGCCCACAGCGCACCGACGGTGAGCCCCGCCGCTCCGGCCGCCCCGGCGCCCTGTCGCCCCGGCCGCCCCGCCGCCCCGCCGCCCTGCCGCCCTGCCGCCCGCCGCCCTGTCGTTCTGTCGCCCTGTCGTTCTGTCGTTCTGTCGTTCTGTCGTCCGGTGGGCGGAGGGCCGGCGTGCAGGGCGATGTGTGCTCGGAGAACACGACACCCGTAGTGGGTGTGATGACACCCGTTGCGGGTGTCACGTCTACGGAACACAGATGGCCGAGATCCGTGGCCGTCTCCCCGGACGGGATTTCGTTCCTGCGTCCGCTGCCAGTCGGTGAACGTGGTGGCGGTTACGTGCGACGGCCGGCCCCGGTGCCACACGCTGGAGTTCACAAGGCAGCGTCAGCAGCGATCGCCGAGGAGCCCTCGCGGCCGGCCGGGTCGCTTCGCCGGTCTTGCCCAGCAACGAGCACACCGTCCACGCAATGCCGTCCACGCAATGCCGTCCACATGCGTAACCACCGCAACGGACCGATCTTCACCGGTCTCGGACCGCCGACCGCCGTCGCCGGTCATCGAACCCCTGATCCAGGTCCGGTCTCCGCTACCCCGCACCCACGTCGTGAGGCCTGACAAAGCGGGGTCGGACCGGACATGCGCTGAGAGCGAACCTTAATTGATAAGCCAGCAGGGACAGATCCCCTTTAAAGACCCGAAGTCAGTCAGAGCTCGGGTCAGACCCCGACGCGGGAGGTGCACACGAACATCATTTATGTCAGCGCTGCCACTCTGCCAACCGCACCGTTGAGACGACACTCAGCGCCAGCCGAGCGGTACCGGCTGGTCGTGGGCGCTGCCTGAGACGGTCCGAGACAGCGCCCACGACCGCCGAACAAGATCGACTCCAGCGTCGCCGCCTGCGTGTGGACGGCCCCCACCGGTCTCAGCCCGGCGCGGGCCTCGCGGGCCGGAGTGGCAGGCAGGTCGCCGACTTCCCTGGTGGGGGCGGGTAGGCCGTACCGGGAAAGGGCGGAACGGGGACGCCTGGCTGGACCACCATCGCGGCGAAGGCGTAGCCGAGCCGGAAGACCCAGGTGTGGTGGGAAGGTCGCGGGTACGGTGCGAGAGTGAGTTTGTGTCCCGAGTGCGGCGCGTCCGGGGTGCCGCTGATCTTCGGTCTTCCGGCACCGGAAGCGCTCGCGGCCGCGCAGAGCGGGGAGTTGGCCCTCGGCGGCTGCCTCATGCCAAGGCAACCACCCAACTGGCAGTGTTCGGGCGGGCACCAGTGGCGCGATGGGGACGAGATCGCGTTCGATGAGCAGCTGCTGACCGTGCTCGCGGCGCACGGCTACCGCATGGACTGAACGCAACCCACCGATCCGAAACCCCCGCGCCGCTCGCCGCGCACGGAACCGCAGGGGCTGAACGCGAATCCGGCCACGCCGCTCGCCGCGCACGGAAACCGCACAGACTGAACGCGAATCCGGCCACGCCGCTCGCCGCGCACGGAACCGCAGAGGCTGAACGCGAATCCGGCCACGCCGCTCGCCGCGCACGGAAACCGCACAGACTGAACGCGAACTCGGCCGCGCACGGCGACCGCGCCGGGCGAATGCGACCCGGCCGGGGCCGACTGTGTGCTGTCGATGGTTCGCCCTGCGTGAGGATGGGGAGGAACCCGCGCACAGCTCTCGCTTTGGCTTGCGACGGTCATGTACCGTTCCGTCGCGCCGGGTCGCGGGCACTCCCTTCGATGCCGGTATGTCCGCTGTCAGGGTGAACGGGGAACCGGGTGAAGAGACGTGTGTTCGTGATGGCCTCAGCCGTCGCGGTGCTTCTGAGTGGCTGTACGTCGGAGAGCGAGCAGGCGCAGACACCGGAGCTCGAGGCCCGCGGGACTGTGCTCACCACTGTGCAGCCGACCAGGCAGGACCTGGTGAACAAGATCAGCCTGGCCGGGAAGGTGACGATCAACCCGACGTTCGGGATCGTGGCGCCGGGCGCGGGAGAGCTGCGGTTCACCGACCGGCAGCCGACTACGACGCCGGTGGTGCGGGACACCTGGGTGGCGTCGGTGTGGGGTGGGGGCGCCCCGCGCCGGGTGTACATCCCGGAGGGCTCGATCATGGCCGGGCGGTTGATGGCCGACAAGTCGCCGGTGTCGAAGAACATGCCGATCATCTCGGCGAAGCATGTCGGCTACGGCATCGTGGCCGACATCGACAGCGCGCAGGCGTACCGGATCTCCGGGGCCGTGAAGTCGATCAAGGCGCAGATCAAGAACGGTCCTGGCCCGTTCAACTGTGAGCCGATCGGCACGATCGCCGCTCTGCCCGCCGGGACGCTGCCGGAACCGGAACCTGATCCCACCAAGCAGCCCGCGCAGAACCCGTCTGCGCCCGTGAGCCAGGAGGAGCCGCCGACCGAGGGTGCGACCGGTTCTGATCCGACCGGTCTTCAGGTGGTGTGTGTCGCCCCGGCGAAGACCAAGCTGATCAACGGTTCGGACGTCACGCTCGACGTGATCACCGGCCGGGCCGAGGACGCGCTGGTCCTGCCGGTGGAGGCGGTCGCCGGGTCGCAGGGCAAGGGCAAGGTCGATCTGGTCATCGGCGAGGAGCGGCGGCGCAAGACGATCGACGTGACGCTGGGCATCTCGGACGGCAAGGTCATCGAGATCAAGAAGGGCCTGCAAGGTAACGAGACCATCGCGGTGCCCGGGCCGAACCTGCCGACCCCGGCGCCGGGCGAGGCGACCAAGTGACAGCCCTGATCGAACTCGACGGCATCACGAAGATCCTCAAAGGACAGGAGCAGCCGCGTACGATCCTCGACGGTGTCGGCCTGAGCGTGTTTCCCGGGGAGAGCCTGGCCATCGTAGGCCGGTCCGGTTCGGGCAAGAGCACTCTGCTCAGTGTGCTGGGCTTGTTCGACCGCCCGGATCAGGGCAGCTATCTGCTGGACGGGACCGAGATCAGCCGGCTGCCGGAGCGGCGGGCGGCGAAGCTGCGCAGTTCGCACTTCGGGTTCGTGTTTCAGCGGTTCTTCCTGCTCAAGCATCTGACGGCGGCCCAGAACGTGGCGATGGCGCTGGTGAACGGCCAGGGCTGGCTGCCCCGCCGGGCCCGCAAGGCCAAGGTCATGGCGGCGCTCGAGGAGGTCGGCATCGCCCATCTGGCGAAGAACCGGCCGGCCAAGATGTCCGGTGGTGAGCAGCAGCGGGTGGCGATCGCGCGGGCCCTGGTGCGGCAGCCGCGGATCCTGCTGGCCGACGAGCCGACCGGCGCCCTGGACACCGAGACCGGCACGCTCGTCATCGACGCCCTCCAGGGTGTGACGGCCCGGGGCTGCGCGCTCATCCTGGTCACCCACGACCGGGATCACGCCGCCCGGATGGGCCGGATCCTGCACCTCAACGAGGGTGTGCTGACCGAGCGAGTAGCCGCATGATGCGCTTCTCGGGCCGTTTCCGGTCGGCTCTGATCATCGGGTTGCAGGGGATCCGGTCCCGCAAGACCCGCACGCTGCTGTCCATGGTGAGCCTGTTCCTCGGGGTGCTCGCTGTCGTGGTGGTGCAGGCCGGCGCCAGCATCGCCGAGCGGGCCCTGCTGGCCGACATGGAGTTGCAGCGTGGCCTGGACGGCACGAAGGTCATGAACATGGCCCCGCAGCCGCAGCTCAGCGAGATCATCATGGGCACCGTCCCGGGGCGGGACGACGCGGTGGCGGTGGTCGGCGTCTCGGCGATCATCGGCGAGCCGGGTGTCCGGCCGGTGAATCCGAATGCCTCGCCGTTCGACGAGATCGGCTACTACGGCGCGCCGATGTTCTGCGACGAGAACGGCAACTGCCGGGAGCAGACGCCGGCGGAGGCCGGTCCGGAGGGCCAGGCCATCGAGGTGCGGCTGACCGCGCTGACCGGGGACGTCCGCAAGTTCCGGCCGTTCCGGGCGTCCGCCGGGCAGTGGCTGGACTTCGATTCGTTGCCGATGATGGCGCCGCGGCTGGTTCTCAACAAGGAGGCGGCCAAGGGTTTCGAGCGGTACAAGGTACCGGCCGAGATGCGGGTGCCGGGGGCGAGCGCGAACCTGACACCGCAGATCATCGGGGTCATCGACGACGGGGATTACCAGCCGCGGGCGTACGTGCGGATGGACGAGATGGCCAACTGGATCCCGGCGACGAAGCTGATCGATCCGGCGATGGGTGAACTGAACGTCCTGATGACCGCGTCGACGCCGGTGGAGCAGGTGCTGACCAGCAAGCTCAAGGCGATCAACGCGGAGCCGTACGTCGAACTGATCAACTCGCGCAAGGAGCAGGAGAAAGAGCTGTCCCTGATGCGGCTGATCTTCCTGGCGATGGCCGGGCTGGTACTGCTCATCGGTGTCGCCGGCATCTTGAACGTCGGCCTGGCGACGGTCGGCGAGCGGGTCGAGGAGTTCGCGTTGCGCCGGGCGGTGGGCACGCCTCGCGCGTTGTTGGCCGGTATCGTGCTGGCCGAAACCCTGATCACCGGGCTGTTGACGGCCGCTCTGGCGATCGCCGTGAGCGCAGCCGCGCTGAAGGGCATCGTGCTGCTGGCCGGCGACTCGCAGCCGTTCCTTCAGGGTGTCGTCTTCCCGTGGGACGCGGGTGTGGCCGGGGTGATCGCCGGTCTGATCGCGGGTGTGCTGGGCGGCTTCGTTCCGGCGATCCGGGCGGCCGGAATTCCGATCGCCACCGTCATGAGAGCGTGATCATTATGGCGTCGGCGGTGCATTTCGCCCGCCGACGCCAACAGGGGGTAGAGCGACGGTTAACACGTTGTTATCGTCATCATCCGTTCCGGGATTGATCATCGCCGTCAACGGGAGTTCTACCCATGCGCAGACGTTCGTTCATATCACTCGGCGCCGCCGGCATGTGTACGGTTCTGGCCGGCTGCGGAAGCGACGAGCAGCGGGACTCCAGGTGGGATGTCCCCAGCGGCCCGATCGTCCTCGGGTTCTCGCAGGTGGGTTCGGAGAGCGGCTGGCGTGCGGCGAACACCGCGTCGATCAAGAAAGCGGCCGAGCGCAACCGGGTCACGCTGAAATTCGACAACGCCGACGGGGACCAGAAGAAGCAGATCGCGGCGATTCAGTCATACATCGCGACGAAGGTGAACGTGATCGCCTTCTCGCCGGTGGTGGAGACCGGCTGGGACCCCGTGCTGCGCCAGGCCCGCGACGCCGGGATCCCGGTGGTGCTCACCGACCGGCTCATCGAGACCGCGGACGAATCGCTGTACGTCAGCTCGATCGGCGCCGAGTTCTCCTCCGAGGGCAACCTGGCGGCGCTCTACCTGGAGAACGACTACGACGAGTTCAGCGGCCACGTCAACGTCGTGGAACTGCGCGGCACGCCCGGATCGTCGCCGACCAGACTGCGTACCGAGGGCTTCCGGGAGACCGCGTACCGGCACGGCAAGCTGCGGGTGATGGACAGCGAGCCCGGCAACTGGACCGTGGCCGGCGGCGAGGCGGCCATGAAGAAGCTGCTGCGCCGGGTCAAGCGGATCGACGCCGTCTTCGCCCAGAACGACGACATGGGCCTGGGTGCGATCAAGGCGCTCCAGGCCGCCGGAAAGAAGCCCGGCACGGACGTCCGGATCGTCACCGTCGACGCCACCAGGGCCGGGTTGAAGGCCCTGGCGGACGGCAAGCTGAACTACGTCGTCGAGTGCAGCCCGGAGATCGGCGAGCAGCTGATGACGGTGGTCATCGACCTGTTCTTCGGCGCCGACGTGCAGAAGCGCGTGGAGTCGCAGAAGGCGGTCTTCGACCGGAACTCAGCCGCGGACGCGCTGCCCGATCGCACCTACTAGTCGCCGACGGCCTTGAACAGGGCCGCGATCTCGGCGGACGACAGGTGGCGGAAGCCGCCGGGCCGCAGGTCGCCGAGCCGGATCGGGCCCACCGCTGTCCGGATGAGCCGGGTGACCGGGTGCCCCACGGCGTCCATCATCCGGCGGACGATGTGCTTGCGGCCCTCGTGCAGGACGATCTCCACCTGGGCTGTCTTGCCGATCGCGTCGACCAGGCGGAACGAGTCCACCTTCGCCGGGCCGTCCTCCAGCTCGACACCGGCCTGCAGAGCCCGGCCCACGCTGCGCGGCAGCGGCCCGACCACCTCGGCCAGATAGGTCTTGTTGATCTCATACGACGGGTGCATCAGCTTGTGCGCCAGCCCGCCGTCGTTGGTGAACAGCAGCAGCCCCTCGGAGTCGGCGTCGAGCCGGCCCACGTGGAACAGCCGCTGCTCGAAGTTGGCGCCGAGGAAGTCGGCCAGCTCGGTGCGGCCCTTCTCGTCGTCGAGGCTGGAGACGACGCCGCGCGGCTTGTTCAGCGCCACGTAGACGAGCTTGGTGTCGGTGATCACCCGCTGCCCGTCGACGTGGATCTCCGCCGTGGCGGGGTCGACCTTGTCGCCGAGTTTGGCAACCCGGCCGTTGACGGTGACGCGCCGCCGGAAGATCAGATCTTCGCAGGCGCGCCGGGATCCAACACCGGCCGCCGCCAGGACTTTCTGGAGGCGTTCGGCGGTGTCAGCCTGAGGCATCGAGCACTTCTTCCACGTCGTCGGGCAGGAACGGAGCAAGCGGCGGCAGCTGGTCGACCGAGTTGAGGCCGAGCTTCTCGAGGAACAACGACGTCGTCCGGTACAGGTATGCCCCGGTTTCCGGTTCGGTGCCGCACTCCTCGATCAGGCCGCGAGTGACCAGCGTACGCATCACCCCGTCACAGTTCACACCGCGGATGGCCGAGATGCGGGATCGGGTGACCGGCTGCTTGTAGGCGACCACGGCGAGTGTCTCCAGGGCGGCCTGGGTGAGCCGCACCGACTGGCCGTCGAGGACGAACCGTTCGACGTAGTGCGCGTACTCCGGGCGGGTGTAGAGCCGCCATCCGCCGGCGGCCCGCCGCAGGTCGATGCCGTGCCCGGCCGCGGTGTAGCGCGCCGAGACGTCCTCCAGGGTGCGGGCGATCCGCTCCACCGGCTGCTCCAGGACCTGCGCCAACTGCAACTCGCCTACCGGCTCGTCGACCACCAGCATGATCGATTCGAGGGCCGCCGCGAGCTCTGCGTCGTCCATCACAGCAGGGGTACGGGTGGGAGCGTCGCTTTCCCGCTGTCGCCGCGGCTGGGTGGGCACCGCGATCCTCGGCTCCGGCTCCGGCACCGAAACAGGCGCGGGCTCAGGCGCCGACTCGGGCGCCGGGGCGGGCTCAGCCGCCGGGGCGGGCTCAGACGCTGATTCCAGCTCGGGGGCCGGGGCGGGCTCACGGGGCGGGGCGGGCTCAGCCGCCGGCTCAGGCACAGGCTCCGATTCCAGCTCGGGGGCCGGCGCAGGTTTCGCTTCCGGGGCAGGCGCGGCTTCCGGCTCAGGCTCCGAGGCAGGCGCGGGTTCCGGCTCGAGGTCGATCGTCGCGGGTTCGGCCTCTTCCGCCGAGGAGGCCGCCTCCTGATAGTCCCGGTCCGGCGGGCGTCGGCGCTCCCACGGCGGCACCCATGCGGCCGCCTGCGCCGCCAGGGATTCGGGACGCTCCTCGCTGCTCACGATGTCTCCTTCACCGCCGCCGGGGTCTCGTCACCCGTGCCAAGATCGCTATCAGGGCCGGGCTCGTCAAGCCGCGCCGCCGATGTTTCGTCCGAATCGGTACCTTCATCCACCGGTTTGCTGCCCTCGTAGTCGTCGATGTCGAGCTCGACGTCGGCGTCTCCGCCGATCCAGCGGACGGTCAGCTCGTCCAGCGAGACCGGCTGCTCGAACTCGATCAGCCCTTCCCGGTACAGCTCCAGCAGGGCCAGGAATCGGGCCACCACCTCCAGCGTGTTCGCACAGTCGGCGACGAGCAGGCTGAACGTGGCGTGGCCGGCCCGGCGCAACCGGTCACGCAGCAGGGTGGCGTGCTCGCGGACACTGACTCGGACCTGGTGGATGTGGGCGATGGACACCTGCGGCGGGCCTGGTTTCGGCAGGAAGCTCTTCAGGGCCAGTTTCAGCATCCGCTGCGGGCCGACGCCGAGGACCAGTTCGGGCAGCGCGTCCGCGTACCGCTGCTCGAGGCTGACCATCCGCGGCCAGCGACGCGCCCCGGTGGCCTCGAGCTCCGCGATGTGCGCGGCCGCCTCCTTGAAGGCCTTGTACTGCAGCAGCCGGGCGAAGAGCAGGTCGCGCGCTTCCAGGAGGGCGAGGTCCTCCTCGTCCTCGACCTCGGCGGCGGGCAGCAGCCGGGCCGCCTTGAGGTCGAGGAGGGTGGCCGCGACCAGCAGGAACTCGCTGGTCTCGCCGAGGTCCCAGTCGTCACCCATGGCCCGGATGTAGGCGATGAAGTCGTCGGTGACCTGATGCAGCGCGATCTCGGTGACGTCCAGCTTGTGCTTGCCGATCAGTTGCAGCAGCAGGTCGAACGGGCCGGTGAAGTTCTCCAGACGGACGGTGAAGCCGCTCGGCTCGGTCTCCACGGAGACTGCGGCGATGGCGGTGTCGTCGACGGGCTCTTCCAGCACGTGCCGACCGTAGACCATGCTTCTGACGGGTTGCTCCGGGCGCACGTTCTTCCAACGTCACAAACGGTGCCGGGTTGCTCAGCGAACGGATTACCGGCCGGTTACGCTCCACCGCTTTACTGGTTACGCTGCGGCGATGCGGTCACTGATCTCACCACGGCTGCTTCTGCGCGAGTGGGAAGAGAAGGACGTCGACTTTCTCCTCGACATGTACTCGCGCTGGGAGGTGGCACGCTTTCTCGGCTCGGCGCCGCGGGCTCTCACCGACCGCGACGACGCCGTGGCGACGCTGTCCCGGTGGCGGGCGCGGCAGGACGACATGCACACCGTCTGGGCGGTCCAGGACCGGGCGACCGGCCGTCTGCTCGGCACCGCGCTGCTGGTCCCGCTGCCGGCCTCCGGCGAGCGGATGCTTCCCACCGAGGACACCGAGATCGGCTGGCACCTGCATCCGGACGCGTGGGGGAAGGGGTACGCCACCGAGGCGGCGAACGCGGTGATGGCCTACGCGGCCCGTTCGGGAATCTCACCGGTGCTGGCCGTGACGTGGCCGGAGAACACCGCGTCGCAGGCGGTCTGCAGACGTCTCGGGATGCGGCACCTCGGACAGACCGACCGCTACTACAACATGACCTGCGAATTGTTCACGAACGCACCGTGAGTCGGGCCGCCGCGCCTGAGCCGGCGGCCCGGCGGATCACTTCTTCTTGTCCTTCTTGGACTTCTTCTTGGCCTTGGCGGGGGCATCCTCGACGACCGGCTCCTCGGCAACCGGCTCTTCGACGACCGGCTCTTCGACGACCGGCTCTTCGGCAACCGGCTCCTCAGCAACCGGCTCTTCGGCAACCGGCTCCTCGACGACCGGCTCCTCAGCAACCGGCTCCTCGGCAACCGGCTCCTCAGCAACCGGCTCCTCGACGGCGGCCTTCTCCTTCTTGGACTTCTTGGCCTTCTTGGCCTTGACCGGCGCCTCCTCCGCTACGGGCGCCTCCTCGACAACGGGCGCCTCCTCGACAACGGGCGCCTCCTCGACCACTACCGCCTTCTTGGCCTTGTCCTTGGTCTTACCCACGTCGGCCTCCTTCCGCATGCAAGAGTTCACGCGTCCCGGCCGGCGCGCGTGTGCACGCGACTGTAGTGGATCTTGGGAAACTTGGGGTTCACGTGACCGAAGTGAAATGTTCACCATTCGACAGACCGGAAAGCCGGTCGAAGGCCGGCCCAATAACGACTCCCGGTGACACATCCCCGTCGTAGGGTGGGCCGGTGATCCGTAGACGCGTCCTGGTCGAGGGCCGGGTGCAGGGTGTCTCCTTCCGCGACTCGTGCCGCCGGCTCGCCTGCCGGCACGCGGTCCGCGGCTGGGTGCGCAACCTGCCGGACGGCAGGGTCGAGGCGGTCTTCGAGGGCGATGCGGCCGGCGTCGAACGGCTCGTCACCTGGGTGCGCACCGGCCCGCCCGGCGCCCGGGTGGACGATGTGGACGTGCGTGACGAGCCGGTCGAGGGCTTCGACGGCTTCACCATCCGCTGACACGCGTCCGGTTCGGATGGACGTCAGCGGCCGCCGATCACCGCGGCCCGTCCTGGTCGGCCGGGCTGAACATGATCGCGCACTCCACGGCACGCCGCCAGTTCGCGTGCCCGGCGGCCCGCCGGTCCGGGTCCAGGCGCGGGCTCCAGCGGCCGGCCAGGTGCCGGTTGGCCCGCAGGTCGCGCTGGTCCGACCAGTAGCCGACGGCCAGCCCGGCCGCGTAGGCGGCGCCCAGCGACACCGTCTCGGCGACCATCGGCCGCAGCACCGGGACCTCGAGGAAGTCGGCGACGATCTGCATCAGCAGGTTGTCCGCGGTCATCCCACCGTCCACGTTGAGGGCGGTCAGCGCCAGCCCGGCGTCGGCGTTCATCGCGTCGACCACGTCGCGGGTCTGCCAGCCGGTCGCCTCCAGCGCCGCGCGGGCCAGGTGCGCCTTCGTGATGTACGAGGTGAGGCCCACGATGACGCCGCGCGCCTCGCTGTGCCAGTAGGGTGCGAACAGGCCGGAGAACGCCGGGACGATGTAGCAGCCGCCGTTGTCGCGTACCGTCCCGGCGAGGGTTTCGATCTCCGCGGCGGTGCCGATCAGGCCCAGGTTGTCGCGTAGCCATTGGACCAGCGAGCCGGCGATCGCGATCGAGCCTTCCAGCGCGAAGACCGGTGGCTCGCGGCCGATCCGGTAGCCGACCGTGGTGATCAGTCCGTGGTCGGACCGGACCGGTTTCGTCCCGGTGTTCATCAGCAGGAAGCCGCCGGTGCCGTAGGTGCACTTGGCCTCGCCCGGCTCGAAACAGGTCTGCCCGAACAGGGCGGCCTGCTGGTCGCCGACGGCCGCCGCGATCGGCACTCCGGGCAGCACGGTCTCGGCGGTGCCGTAGATCTCGGCGGACGACCGGATCTGAGGCAGCATGGCCCGCGGGATCCGGAACAGCCGCAGCAGGTCCTCGTCCCAGTCAAGATCGTTCAAGTTCATCAGCATCGTACGGCTGGCGTTGGTGACGTCGGTCAGATGCCGTCCGCCGGTCAGGTTCCAGATCAGCCAGGAGTCCATCGTCCCGAACAGCACGTCGCCCTTCTCGGCTCGGGCGCGGAGACCGTCGATGTCGTCGAGCAGCCACTGGATCTTGGTGGCGGAGAAGTAGGTGGCCGGCGGGAGCCCGGTCCGGCTTCGCATCAGATCAGGGTCCAGGCCGGAGGGATCGGTGCGGGTGTCCTGCCACACGATCGCCGGGGCGACGGGCGTGCCGGTCGCCCGGTCCCACAGCACGGTGGTCTCCCGCTGATTGGCGATGCCGATGGCGGCCACCTCGGACGGCTGCACTCCGGCCTCGTGCAGCGCCCGCCCGATCAGCCGGCGCACGTCCCGCCAGATCCGCGCCGCGTCGTGCTCCACCCACCCGGGCCTCGGGTACGACTGTGGATGCTCGGCTTGCGCGACCGCCACCACGGTGGCCCGGCGGTCGAACAGGATGCACCGCGTCGACGTCGTGCCCTGGTCGACGGCCAGCACGTAACTCACCCCCGCACCTCCCGGGAGATCGACCGGGCGGTGGCCAGCACGTGGTCGACCAGCGCGGGCCGGGCCTGCCGCCGGGTGCCGGTGAGCCGCTCCACCGGGCCGGCGATCCCGACCGCTCCGACGACCAGGCCGCCCGAGGTGCGTACCGGGGCGGCGATCGCGGCCAGGTCCGGCCGCCACTCACCGGCCGACAGTGCGCAGCCCCGGGCGCGGATCTCGCCGAGTGCCCGGACCAGCGCTTTCGGGTCGGTCACCGTCCTACGGGTGTACGCGTCCAGCCCGCCCGCCACGGCCGTTTCGGTGGCGGCGGCGTCGTGGGCGAGCAGCACCTGGCCGAGCGCGGTGGCGTGGGCGGGCAGCCGGACCCCGGTGTCCAGCGACTGCGCCGGGTCGTCCGGCCGGAAGACGTGGTGCACGACCACCACCTCACCGTCCCGGAGCACGCCGAGCCGGACCTCCTCGCCGCTGCGGGCGGCGAGCGCGTCCGCCCAGTTGAGGGCGCGTCCGCGCAGTTCGTTGGCGTCGATCCCGGCTGAGCTCAGGTCGGACAGTCCCCGGCCGAGCCGGTAGCGGGCGGTCCGCGGGTCCTGTTCGGCGAACCCGACGTGTTCCAGGGTCCGCAGGATGCCGTGCGCGGTGGATTTCGGCAGCCCGAGCGCGTCGGCGATCTCCTTGACCCGCAGCCGGCCGGGTCTCGCCGCGAGCAGCCGCAACACCGCCGAGGACCGCTCGATGGACTGGATCAGGCCGGGCACGTGCGACATTGTCGCACGGGTCGCGTTGCCGCGCCCCGGATCGCTCCCTAACGTCGCGCTCGTCGAGGACGGGAGGCACTTGTGGCGCACCACATCGGCGCACTCGATCGGGACACCACCAGCACCCGGTTCATGGTCTTCGACCGGGCCGGTCACGAGATCGGCCGCCACCAGCTCGAACACCGGCAGATCCAGCCCCGCCCCGGGGCCGAACACGATCCGGCGGAGATCGGGGAAGACACCCTCAAGGCCGTCGCGGGGGCTCTCGCCGACACCGGGCTCGACCGGGTCAGCGTCGGCCGACCGGTTTGGAGAAGAGAATGAGAACCGGAGTGATCTCACCGGCGAGCCGGGTGCGGGCACTGGCCGCCCTGTCGTCCGGCGAGAAACTGGACGTGCTGGTCGTCGGCGCCGGCGTGGTCGGCGCCGGATCGGCGCTGGACGCCGCCACCCGCGGCCTGTCGGTCGGTCTGCTGGAGGCCCGCGACTTCGCGAGCGGAACCTCCGGCCGGTCGAGCAGACTCATCCACGGCGGCCTGCGCTACCTGGAGATGCTCGACTTCAGCCTGGTCCGGGAGGCCCTGCGGGAACGCGGCCTGCTGATCCAGCGGCTCGCCCCGCATCTGGTCCGCCCGGTGCCGTTCCTCTACCCGCTGCAGCACCGGGCCTGGGAGCGGCTCTACGTCGGAGCGGGCGTCGCCCTCTACGACATCCTGGCCCTGTCCGGCGGCGGCGCGGGCGTGCCGGTGCACCGGCACCTGAGCCGGGTCGAGGCGCTCAAGGCGTTCCCGTCGCTGCGGCCGGAGACGCTGGTCGGCGCGATCCGCTACTACGACGCACAGGTCGACGACGCCCGGCACACCATGTTCCTGGTCCGCACGGCCGCCGCGCACGGCGCGCACGTGGCGTCCCGCACCGAGGTGATCGGCTTCCTGCGGGAGGGCCGCCGGGTCACCGGCGTCCGGGCCCGCGACCTGGAGACCGGCGCCGAGATCGAGATCCGCGCCCGCACGGTGATCAACGCGACCGGCGTGTGGACCGGCGACAGCCAGGCCCTGCTCGCCGGCGAGCCCGCCGAATTCGAGATCACCGCGAGCAAGGGGATCCACCTGGTGGTGCCGCGCGACCGGATCGCCGGCCGCACCGGCATGATCCTGCGTACGGCCACCAGCGTGCTCTTCGTGATCCCGTGGGACCGTCACTGGATCATCGGCACCACCGACACGAGATGGGACCTCGGCAAGGCGGATCCGGCGGCGTCCGGCAAGGACGTCGACTACCTGCTCGACGAGGTCAACAAAGCCCTCGCCACCCCGCTGACCAGGGACGACGTGCAGGGCGTCTACGCCGGGCTGCGCCCGCTGCTGTCGGCGCGGGCGACCGGCACCGCCGAACTGTCCCGCGAGCACGCCGTCGGCAACCCGGTGCCCGGCCTGATCGTGGTCGCCGGCGGCAAGTACACGACGTACCGGGTGATGGCCCGGGACGCGGTCGACGCCGCGGTCCGCGAACTCGCCGCCCGGGTGCCCCCGTCCTGCACCGACCAGGTGCCGCTGCTCGGCGCCGAAGGCTACCGGGCCGCGTGGAACCGGCGCGCCGCCCTCGCCCGTGCACACGGCCTGCACGTCACCCGGGTGGAGGAACTGCTCCGCCGCTACGGCACCCTGGCCGACGAGGTGCTCGCGCTCATCGAGGACGACCCGTCACTGGGCCTGCCGCTGGACGGCGCACCCGGCCATCTGCGCGCCGAGATCGTCTACGCGGCCGGCCACGAGGGCGCACGGCACCTCGACGACGTGCTCGTACGGCGTACCAGAATCGCCTTTGAAACGCCCGATCGCGGGGTCGCGGCAGCCCGCCCGGCCGCCGCGCTGATCGCGCCGGTCCTGGGCTGGTCGCAGGCCGACGCCGACCGGGAGGTGGCCGCCCACGAATCCCACGTGATCGCCGAACTCGCCGCCCAGACCCAGCCCGACGACGAGTCCGCCGACGCCACCCTCCGCGGCACAGCCCTCACCCCCGCCTGACCGGCCCCGGCGCTCCGGCGTGCGAAGGGGCACGCCGGAGCGCTCACCTCAGCAACGCGCTCCGCACCACCGGGTCACGCAGGATCGGCACGATCTCCGGCACCTTTCGGAAGACCACGGCCGTGCCCGGCGAGTCGGCCTGGCGCAGCATGGCCTGGCACACGTCGGCGCAGGGCTGCTCTCTGATGATCTGCACCAGGACGTCCGGTTCGTAGGGGCCCGTGCCCGACTCGGCCGCACGCCACTGCCGCAGGCACATCACCACCACACCGAACGCCTGCCGCCGGCCGCGCGCCAAGATCGGACGGTTCAGGCCGAACACCTCGATGCTGCGAGCGCCCTTCTCGGTCAGCGGCCGGTACTCGCCGACAGACAACGACAGCAGAAGATGATCGAACGGATCCTCGGCGCTCGGGTCGATCAGCAGTGGCCGCCCCTCGCCGTCCACCGGAAACCGGTCGCGTTTGTGGTGGCTGTTGCAGTGCGAACAGGCGAGCAGGTGGTTGAGCCAGTCGAAGGTACGCAGCGGGTTCCTGGCCAGCGGCTCGTGGTGGTCGATGTCGGTGCCCTGGTTGTCGCCGCAGTACATGCAGCGTTCCGCGCCGGGTGCCATGCTTGCGAGAACCGTCCGGACCGGTGTGGTCACGTCGTCCCTCGTGCTGCTTCGGCGCCAGATCTGCCGCGCCGTCTCTGTCCGGCTGCCGCTCCGCGCCGCACGGATCTCCTCGGTCAGAACCACCATGCGGCTGCACACCTCGGTGGGGAGGCGGCTTCGGGCGATCGGGATCACCGCTCTCGATTCTCCCGATCGGCGATGATCCGGGCCGCGAGCTCCTCCACCCGCGCGCCCGGGGAACTGGTGAGCGTGTCGCGCAACTCCTCGTAGCGGCGCACAGCGTCGGTCCCGGCCCGGCCGACGAGGACGTCGGTCTCCAGTTCGACGAGCTCACGGCGGAGGCGAAGGGCCTTGTCCGAGTACGGAGTGTCGACGCCGAACAATTCCGACATGACCGCGTCGTCGCCGCTGCCGTAAACGATCCGCTCGTACAGGTCACCGCTCACGATCCGCGGTGGCTCGTCCTCGTCGGGTCCGGGCAGACGAATGAGCCCGTTCTCGTCGGCGGCCTGGCAGATGTACGGGCTGTGGGTCGTGACGATGAACTGGATCCGCGGGAAACGCGCCTTCAGCCATCCGCCGATCCGCTTCTGCCAGGACACATGCAGGTGGGCGTCCACCTCGTCGATGAGAACCACACCGGGGGCGGTGATCACCACCGATCCGTCGTGTTCCTCCGCCGGAAGGCTGCCGTAGGCATCGTGGATCTGTTTGAGGAGATCGACGACGAGTGCGGTCACGGCGCGGTAGCCGTCGCTCATCTCGCGAAGCGCGAATCTGGTCCCGTCCCGTTCGACCCAGAGCCCTTCAGAGTCGACATCGCAGACCCGGTAGCCGTCCGGCAGGAGCCCGTCGCCGAGTACCGCCAGTGCGGCACGCTTGAGAGCTTCCGCACCCGGACGCCGCTCGAAGGCGCGCAGATGTTGCTCGATCAGCCAGGCCACACCGTCAGCCAGCGATGCGTCCTCGTGGAAGAGGCTGGCCATGCGGGCCGCCGAGACGCGGCTCGACACCAGCCGTTGAGCGTCACCGGACCCACCGGTGAGCCGCCGGAACGGTCCGTACCCCACACATAGCCATCCCGCGGGACTGCTGCTCCAAGGTCCGTGCCGGGCAGCCTCCGCCTCTGGCTCCGGGGTGTACGAGCCCGGACCGTCGGCACCGTAAGCCACCGGCATCAGCATCGGCTGATTCTCCGGACGGCCCGGCACCGACGACGGCGTCTTCACCCACATCAGTCCGGTGCGGAATGATTCAAGAGCCCGAACGTGGCCGTCGTCGAAACGATCGGCGTCAGCGTCGAACGCGAATCGCACGACCGCCATGCCGCCTCGCGCGCCGACGGAGATCCAGGAGGCGAAATCGGCGACCAGGTTCTGAGCGACGCGCTGGCCGGCGGTCGCCAGTGCCACCGCTTGAAGAAGCGAGGTCTTGCCTGAACCGTTGCGGCCGGCGATGACGGTCCATCCGGCCAAGGACCCGTCAGGCCGGGTGAGATCCAGCGCGACGTTTCGAGCGCCATGGAAGCCCCGAATATCCGTTAGCTTGATCTCCTTGATGTACATGGGGGCCAGATTAGCGAGCAGTGGCCTGCCTCTCCCGTCCCATCAGACGTAGCCCGTCCGCAGGGCTGAAACATCGGCACAGATGGGGATCTCCCAACGGGTGCAGGAGCCTGACGTGGCTGCTCGTGACTGAGACGATCGCGCACGCTGTGGGACCGGACCGACAGCGCCTACGAGAGCATCGGCGACGGCGAGCCGCTGCTGTTCGTGCGCCCGCCCAGCGCGGCTGACCTCACCCGCGCACCACTCCGGCCCCAGCACCGCCGGAATGTCCGGCTCCGGTCCGAGGGTCGCCCGCCGCCCGGGTGGCGTGGCGCGACGGGCCGACGGCCTGGCGGGGCCGGTCTGCGGGCGGGAACCAGGTCAGTGGTGGGGGCCGGGGACCCGGCGTGGGGTGGCGCAGCGGGGCGGGGGTGGAGTGCGTGGGCGCGACGGCGAGCGGGGCCGGCGGATGTGGGTGGCCGTGCCGAGGGCGAAGGCCACCGCCGCGGCGACGGTCACGCCGCAGCAGAGCGAGAGCGTGCCGGCGTAGCCGAGGATCTCGACGGCGCCGCCCGCGACGATGCCGGCGATGACCATGCCGGCCGTGGTGGCGTTGGCGAACAGGGTGGTGGCGCGTCCGGTCGCCGGGGCCATCACGTCCTGGAAGTAGCGGATGCCGGCCGCGCCGACGATCGCCACCGCGAGGCCGCGCACCACCTGGCCGGCCAGGAGCAGGGGCAGGCCGCCGGCGAGGATGGTGAGGGCGAAGAAGAACACGAAGCAGCCCATCCCGGTGAGGATGACCAGCCGCTGGCTGACGTGGCCGGGCACGGCGGCGAGGATGAGCGCGGCCACCACCTCGACGGCCGCGCAGACGCTGAACAGCAGGCCGACGGACGAGTACGGCTGATGCAGTTCCCGGGTGACGAACAGTGGCATGGCGACGGAGCCGGCGAACATCGCGGTGAAGAAGAGGGTGACGCCGGCGGTCAGCAGGACGGTGGCGGTACGCGACAGCGGGCCGCCGACCGGTCCCCGGGCGGGGACGCCGGCCGGGTGGCCGTGGCCGGGGGCCGGGACCGCGGCGAGCACCCAGACCGCCGCGACGGCGAGGACGGCTCCGGCGGCGCGCGGGATGGCGACGTGCCCGGCGCTGGTGAGCACCACGGTGCCGAGCAGAGGGCCGAGCGCCCAGGCGAGCGACCACACGGATCGCAGCAGCGGCACCGACCGGCGGGCCGCGGGGCCGTCGCCGAGGACGGTCCGGGCCAGCGCGAACAGTTGGGGGAACGCGGCGGCGAGGGCGCCGAGCAGGGTGACGGCCAGCAGGATGAGCAGTGGGAACGAGGTGATCACGGTCATCAGGCAGAGGGCTGCGCCGCCGGAGAGCATGGCCGCGGCGGCGTAGCCGCGGGATGGTCGCCGGTCGAAGCCGCGCCCGGCCAGCCAGCTCAGGAAGATGCCGCCGACACCGTGGACGGAGACGAAGACGCCGGTCTGCCACGGGCTGAGCCCGGTCACATCGGTCACGAACAGGACGAAATACGAGCCGACCATCGAGTCAGCGACGCCGAGCAGCAACACGGCGACAGCGAGTGACATCGACATCGCTCACACAGTAGCTGTGCCGAGCGGGAAAAATCAGGCCCAGATCTGCAGGAAGAGTGCACCCAGGATGTCGATGATCACGATCAGGATGGGGTAGCCGGTCGGGAAGAACGCGCAGATCAGGAGGATCAGGACACCGATGTTCTTGTCCTCGAACCAGAGCCGCATCCAGTTCATCCCGGCGCCGGGATGGCGCAGAGCGTTCCACAGGATGCCGAACCCGTCCAGAGGCGGAATCGGGATCAGCGCCAGCAGCCCGAAGGCGAGCAGGCCCACCCCGAGCGACAGGACCACCTGCTGCGCGTACGGCAGGAAACCCGCCCCGAACAGCACGGTGCCGAGGCTCAGGCCGTCGAGCTGATTGTCCGGGAAGGCCAGCGCGTACCCCGCGATGACCACCTCACCGGCCAGGATGCAGGCCACCGGCCCGGCCGCGAACACCGCGGCCGCCCGTCCCCGGCCCCGCCAGCGGGACACCTCGTCGACCGACACCGACCGGCCCCAGCCCGCGCCGCCGACCGCCACCGCGACCGCGCCGAACGGGTCGATGTCCTCCCGCGGCCGCAACCGCAGCGACTGCCGGCGCTCGGCCAGCCCGACGGTACGCGCGGTGAACCGCATGGCCGCGGTACGAAGCCACAGGGCCAGCAGGAAAGCGGCGAGCAGTGCGGCGAACGCCACCGGTTCGCCGAGCGCGAAGAGCACGGGTGTGTGACCTAGCCTCGATCTGCCTGGGCTGCGATGACCTCGCGAGCGAGCTGACGGTAGTTACGGGCGCCGGAGGAGGCGGGATCCAGCGTAGTGATCGGAGCGCCCGCCACGGTCGACTCGGGGAACTTCACCGTCTTGGTGATGACCGTCTGGTACACCTTGTCGCCGAACGCCTCGACCACACGCTGCAGCACCTGACGGCAGTGGGTGGTGCGGGAGTCGTACATCGTGGCGAGGATGCCCTCGAGCTCCAGGTCGAAGTTGAGCCGCTCGCGCACCTTGTCGATGGTGTCCAGCAGCAGGGCCACACCGCGCAGCGAGAAGAACTCGCACTCCAGCGGGATGAGCACGCCGTGCGCGATGGTGAGCGCGTTGATCGCCAGCAGGCCCAGCGAGGGCTGGCAGTCGATCAGGATGAAGTCGTACTCCTTGCGGACCGAGCGCAGCGCCCGGGCCAGCGCCATCTCCCGCGCCACCTCGTTGACCAGCTGGATCTCGGCCGCCGAGAGATCGATGTTGGCGGGCAGCAGGTGCAGGCCGGCCACATCGCTCTTGATGATGACGTCCTCGGTGGTGACGTCGTCCTGCATGAGCAGGTTGTAGACGCTCAGGTCGAGGTTGTGCGGGTTGACGCCGAGGCCGACCGAGCAGGCGCCCTGCGGGTCGAAGTCGACGAGCAGGACCTTGCGCCCGTACTCCGCGAGGGCGGCGCCGAGGTTGATGGTGGTGGTCGTCTTGCCGACGCCACCCTTCTGGTTCGCCAGGGCGATGATCCGCGCCGGGCCGTGCTTGTCGGTCGGCATCGGCTCGGGGATCGGACGGCGCATCGTGTACGCCGTGGGATCGGCCGGGCCCAGGTCGGCGCCGAGATCCAGGGAGGTCTGCTGTTCCCGGAGCGCGGAAGTCCAGGCCTCTGCACGCTCGCCGTTCCCTGACATCGCCCTCGCCCCCTTCCGACCGGTGTCGTGGACCCCGCTTTGACAGCATCTCCGCCGCGGGGCTAGCACAGTCGATGCCCGACTGTACGCCACGGGCACCGCCCCATCGGGATCAGCCGTTCGGCGTGTCGCGCCTACGCATCCATAGCCTCTAACGAGCCCGCGGGTGTGCGGTCGCGTACACCTCCCGGAGGCGCTCGACGGTCACCAGGGTATACACCTGCGTCGTGGTGACCGAGGCGTGTCCCAGCAGTTCTTGCACCACCCGTACGTCAGCTCCGCCGTCGAGCAGATGCGTCGCGTAGGAGTGACGCAGCGTGTGCGGGCTGACCGCGTACGGGCCGTCGACGGGGAGTCCGGCCGCGGCGGCGCAGCGGTGCAGCACGGTCCAGGCGCTCTGGCGGGACAGCCGGCCGCCACGGGCGTTGAGGAAGACCGCCGGGGTGCCACGGCCGGCCGCGATCAGGGTGGGCCTCGCCCGTACCAGATAGGCCTGCAACGCGGCCCGCGCGAAACCGCCGACCGGGACCAGTCTGGTCTTGCCGCCCTTGCCCCGCAGGACCACCGCCGGGTCGGCGTCGAGTGCCAGGTCGTCGATGTCGGCGCCGACCGCCTCGGAGATCCGCGCCCCGGTGCCGTAGAGGAATTCGAGGATCGCCCGGTCGCGCAGCCCGAGCGGGGAGTCGCCGTCGGGGACCGCGAGCAGCCGCTCCACCTGGTCCACGTCGATGGCCTTGGGCAGGCGTCGCGGGGGCGCCGGCGGGCGTACCCCGGCGGCCACGTCGTGCGGGGCGAGGCGCTCGCGGACCGCGAAACGGTGCAGCCCGCGGACCGCCGACACGGCCCGGGCCGCGGACGCCGACGCGAGCCCCTCCTCGCGCAGCCGGGCCAGGTGGGCGGCCACGTCCGACTCCCGGACCCCGGCCATCTCGGTGATCCCGGCGGCGGTCAGCCCCTCGGCGTAACGCTCCAGGTCGCGCCGGTAGGAGGCGAGCGTGTTGGCCGACAGCGCCCGTTCGACGCCGAGATGGTCGAGATAGGCCTTGATCGCCAGGTCCGGGCTCAGCGGAGCACCTCCGTCAGGGCGATCGACCGCATCCCGTGCGCCTCCGCGACCGGACCGTAGACCACCTCGCCGTCGAACGTGTTCAGCCCGGCGGCCAGCGCCGGATCGCCGCGCAGGGCGTCGCGCCAGCCGTGGTCGGCCAGTTCGAGAGCGTACGGCAGGGTCACGTTGGTCAGCGCGTAGGTGCTGGTGTGCGGCACCGCCCCGGGCATGTTGGCCACGCAGTAGAACATCGAGCCGTGCACCGGATAGGTGGGATCGTCGTGGGTGGTCGGATGCGAGTCCTCGAAGCAGCCGCCCTGGTCGATCGAGATGTCGACGAGCACGCTGCCCGGTTTCATCCGCGCCACCAGATCGCTGGAGATCAACTTCGGCGCCTTCGCGCCCGGCACCAGCACGGCGCCGATCACCAGGTCCGCGTCGAGCACGGCCTTCTCGATCTCGTACGCGTTGGACGCGATCGTCTGGATGTGCCCGCGATAGTCGGCGTCCACCGCCCGCAACCGGGCCACGTTCTTGTCCAGCAGCAGCACCTCGGCCTGCATGCCGAGCGCGATGGCGGCCGCGTTCAGCCCGGACACGCCGGCGCCGATCACCACCACCTTCGCCGCGTACACCCCCGGGACGCCACCCATCAGCACGCCGCGGCCGCCACGTGTACGCATCAGGTGGTACGCGCCGACCTGCGGGGCGAGACGGCCGGCCACCTCGGACATCGGGGCCAGCAGCGGCAGCGAGCGGTCCGGCAGCTCCACCGTCTCGTAGGCGATCCCGGTCACCTTCCGGTCCAGCAGCGCGTCGGTGCAGTCCTTCGACGCCGCCAGATGCAGGTAGGTGAAGAGCACCTGCCCGGGGCGCATCCGCGGGTACTCCTCCGGGACCGGCTCCTTGACCTTGAGGATCAGCTCGGCGGACTCCCAGACGGCGTCCGCGCCGGGCAGGATCGACGCTCCGGCGGACCGGAAGTCGCCGTCGCCGATCGACGATCCGTCACCGGCTCCGGACTGCACGGTGACCTGGTGTCCGGCTCGGACGAGCTCGTAGACGCCGGCCGGGGTGATCGCCACCCGGTGCTCGTTGTTCTTGACCTCGGCGGGTATCCCGACCCTCATACCGCGCCAGCGTACGCCTGACCTGCGAATCTTTCCCGACTCGCGCACCGGTGTCCCCCGGTCGGCGGTCCGGGCTGTACGGTTCCACCCGATGAGCGGCTTTCCCTGGCTTCTGGTGGACCAGAACAGCGACGACGGTGAACTCGTCATCGCCGCCTGCTCCGACATCGACGGTCTGTTCGTCGATGTGCCGCAACCGCCGGTCGAGCGGTACGGCCTGCTCGGCTGCGAGCCGGCCGGCCGGCTGCGTGACGCCTGCGACGGGCTGGGCCCCGACTGGCTGGGCAATATCGGTCTGGACGCCATCCATCCGCCGCACTCCAAGCATCCGGCGCACTGCTGGCACTGCGCCGAGGAACTGCTCGACATCACCGTGCTCGACGCCCGCCCGTCGCCGCTCGGCCGCCGCCTGCTGGACGTGACGCTGGAGGGCCGGCTGCGCATCGAGGAGCTGGCCCGGTTCGCCCGCGGTGCCGACCGGGCCCCGGAGGCCGACGGGTACCTGCTGGTCGGCGTCACCGGCCACGGCGACGAGGACTTCGGCTCCTGCCGTGAGGTGGACGGGGTGTTCCGCAGCCGGCCCGCACCGTCGCCCCGGGGCGCCACCCTGATCGGCTGCCGTCCCGAGCCACCGCTGCAACGGGCCCTGGACGCCCTGGCCCGCGGCGGCGCCCGGCGGCGGCGCTGGATCCAGGCGTCGATCTTCAGTGTGGACCGGGACGGCACGGCGGTCGGCATGGTCGGCGCCACGATCGGCGCGGAGGTCGCCGGGGTGCGCCCGTCCCGGCTCGGCGACGGCCTGCTCGACGTCACCCTGGAACCCACGTACGGCGACGCCATCGGCGGCCCGCGCCCGACCGGGGCCCGCGCCGTGTGGCACCGCTGGCGGGCCGGCCGCCCGGACGTGGTCGGCGAGTGGGCCGAGTACGACGCCGACCTGCGCCACGAGTGGGCCGGCGTGGCGCTGGCCCATCACGAGCACGGTCGCCCGGACCGGGTGGCCGGGGCGACGTACCACCTGGCCGGGCGGCACATCACCGACGTCGAGGGTTTCTTCTGCGCGATCGGCGAGGCGATCAACGGCCCGGGCGGCTACTTCGGCTGGAACCTGGGCGCGCTGCACGACTGCGCGGGCGGCGGCTGGGGCGCGGCGCCCGGCTTCCGGCTGGTCTGGCACGACTCCGAGGTGGCCCGCGCCCACCTGGTGGCGGGCTACGACCGGCGCTGGTGGACGCCGGCCGTCACGATGGACGACCTGCTCGGATATCTGGCCGACTCGAACGTCGAGGTGGAGTTGCGCTGACCGGCCCGCCCGCCCGTCAGACGCTGACGTTCCGCTTGCTCGCGGTGAGTGTGTGCGCGTCCCGGTCGGGTTCGTCGAGGCCGAAGGCGATGATGCGCCGCGGGTGGATCCGGATGATCGGATCCGGACCGTCGAGCGCCTCCCCGTGGCCGCGGATCTCCAGGCAGCGCACCCGCCACGGGTTCACCGACGGCACGTCGTCGACCACGAACGCGACCCGGCCGTTCTCCGCCACGTTGCGGTACTTGCGGCTGGCCGCCATCTTCCAGCCCCGGATGTCGATCGTCGCGGTCTCCGCGTTGTACGTGTAGCCGACCGGGCTGACCTGCAGCGTCCCGTCCGGCTGGACCGTGGCCAGCCGGCCGAGACGCTGTTCGGCGAGGTACGCGAGCTCCTGCGCGGTGAATACCATGCCCCCACCCTGAAACATCAACGAAGGTTGAGGTCAAGAGCGGCGACGGCGGGTCAGCCGACGAAGACGCAGAACACGTGGCCGGCCGGGTCGGCGTACACCCGAAGGGGCTCCTCGGGATCGTCGGAGCGGTCGAAGCGCAACGTGCCGCCGAGGCCGAGCACCCGCTCGTGCTGGCGGTCCAGCTCCTCGACCGAGCCGACGGCGGTGTCCAGGTGCATCTGCTGCGGCACGTCGCCGTCCGGCCAGGTGGTCGGGCGTACCCCGTCGGTCTGCTGGAACGAGAGCCGGTAGGAGCCGTCCGGGGCCCGCAGCCGCAGCCAGTCCTTGTCGGCCGGCGGCTCGTCGCCCTCGAGATACTCCAGGCCGAGCAGCTCCCGGTAGAACTCGGCCAGGCGACGGGCGTCGGGGGCGTCCAGCACGAAGGCTCTGAGCTGTGGAAATGTCATGTCCGGGTGGTACCCCCCTACGATGAATCGATGCGAGGTGAGCGCCGGGATCGCCGTCAGGGCACCGCCGGAGGGCTTGTCGAGGCGATCCGGCGGGCCGGCCGATGACGCTGATCAAATGGGTGACCTGCGCGGTCGGTGACGCGGGCCGGTTCCACACCGGCCAGTCCGTCTGGGGTGAGCTGCGTGCCCAGCCGGGATTCCTGGGCCAGACCGGCGGCTGGAGCCGCAACACGCCCGGCTGCGCGCACGTTTTCGGACTCTGGCGGGACCGCGCGGCGTACCGGGCGTTCATGGCCGGGCCGCACGACCGGCTCGCCGCCGCACAGGCCGGAAGCTACCGCTCCATCGAGGTGCGCCTCTTCGAGGTGATCGAGACGGGCCTGTCGCCGGCCGCGCTGGTGCGGCTCGCCCACTGCCGTGTCCATCCCGGCCTCGACCACGATTTCGTGCGCGTACAGCACACCGTCTGGACCCCCGGCATGGCCGCCGCCCCCGGTTTCCGCGGCTGCTCGTTCGGCACCGCCGACGCGCCCGGCCGTCCCGGTCAGGTGGAGTTCCTGGTGCTGTCCGGCTGGGCGTCCGCCGCCGACCACGACCGGTACCGCCGGGATCACTTCGCCGGCCTGTACCGCCGCTCCGGGGCGGCCGGCCACCTGGCGGCGATCGACGGCGACCTGATCGACATGGTCCCGGAGTGGACCGTCTAGCGCGGCGCCGGTCCCCGTCGGTACGCCCGCGACGACTTCACGATGAGGGCTGGACGGCGGTGCCGGCCGTGTTGCGGGGTGTCCGTTCGACCCAGCGCACCACCGGCAGGCAGGCCGCCCCGCACAGCGCGAAGACCCCGGCGATCACCCACCAGCCCCAGCCTCCGGTCTCGATGGCCAGGATGGTGAACCCGGCGGGCCCGGCCATCTTGGCGAGCCCGCCCACCGACCGGCTCATGCCCACGTAGGCGCCACGCTGCCCGGGGGGCGGGATCTCGGTGTGCAGGTACCACTGCGCCGACGACACCCACAGTTCGGTGCCGGTGAACAGCACCACGGCGACGGCCAGCACGGCCACCGTCACCCACCCGTCGGTACGGCCGCTGAGCGCCACGATCGGGCAGGCCACCGCGGCCGCGATCGCCGACCGTCGCAGCAGGCGGGTGGCCCCGGGCAGGGTGTCGGCGCCGCGTGACGCGCGCACCTGCAGCAGCACGGCCAGGACGGTGTTCAGCGCGACGAGCGCGCCGAGCACGGGTTTCGGGGCGTCGGTCATGGTGATCGCCCACAACGGCATGATCTCCGCCCAGATGGTGCTGTGCAGCCAGAGCACCCCGAACAGCACGGCCAGGGCGGTGAACGAGCGGTCCCGGAGGACACCCCACGGGCTGGGCCGGGTCTCGCCGGATCCGGGGGCCGCCTCGGCGTGCGGCATCCGGGACACGAAGAACGCGTTGAGGGCGGTGCCCGTGGCCGCGGTCAGCACCAGGACGAGCAGGCCGGGGCGGGAGTCGAGGGCGAGGGCCGCGGCGGCGATGCCGGATCCCACGGTGAACCCCACGTTCAGGTACGCCCGGGCGAACGCCATGACGCGTACCCGGCCCTCCTTGGGCACGACGGCGGCCGTGTAGACGACCCGGCCCGCGTTGGCGAGCGTCTCGGCCGCGGTCTGGGCGCTGATCACCAGCAGGAACAGGACGAACCCGTCGGCCAGCGGGTAGCAGGCGAACGCGACCGCCTCGGCGACGGCCCCGGCCACCCAGGCGCGCCGGCCGCCGAGCCGGTCGGCGAGGTGCCCGAACGGCAGCGACCCGGCCAGCCCGACGAACCCGGCCACGGACAGGCCGATGCCGATCTGGATCGGCCTCAGGCCGACGTACAGGCTGAAGAAGACCACGCTGCCGGTGAGGAAGGCGCCGTTGCCGACCGCGTAGAGCGCCGACTGTGCCGCGAGCGCGCGCGGCAGCCCCGGCGGCGGCAGCACCTTCCCGAGTTTCCCCCATAACGCTTCCATCAACGTCTATAAGATCATTGGCTCTCGTCTCAGAAGAAGAGGGGCAGCAGAACGAGGGCGTTCGTCGCACCGTGCACCACGAAGATCGCCCACGGGTTGCGGTAACGCGACCACAGATAGCCGGCCATCAGGCCCAGCCCGCCGGTCGACACGATCAGCCCGAGCGCCGTGCCGAACACCTCGCCCTCGACCAGGCGGTAGGCGTGCATGGCCACGAACAGCAGCGTCGCCGCGACGATCGCCGGCCACCGTCCCCACAGCGCCTCGAACCGGGTCTGCAGCATCATCCGGTAGAACCACTCCTCCAGGACGGAGGCGGTGAGCAGGGAGAAGATCGCCGCCGCGGCCAGCTCGGCCCGGTTCCACCCCGCGTAGCCGGAGACGTCCGTGCCGCCGCCGACCAGCGGGCTGTAGAAGAACAGATACCCCCACACCAGGATCGCCGGGACCGGGCCCAGCCAGTACCACAACCTCGGCACCCGCTCCCGGTGCGCCCGGCCGGGCCGCCGCCCCCCTTTGATCCGCCACAGCACCAGCCACCCGCCGCCGAGCAGCACCAGCACCTTGAGCAGCGGGTACACGTCCTTGAGCCCGGCCGCCCGCACCGCGACGGCCAGCACCGTGAACAGCAGTGCCACCACGGTCAGCCAGCGGGCCTGCCGGCTCAGCACGGCCCGCGGATCGCCGCCGGCGATGTCGAGCACCGGCAGCACGGGCGGGACGAGCCGGATCAGAATCAGACCCACGAGGTACGGCACGACGATGGCCGCCAGGGGCACCGCCGCGGCCTCGTCATCGGCCGACGTGGTGATCGAGGTGTGCCCGGTGAGCAGCAGCAGAATCGGCGCACCGGCGAGGACCGCCAGGCCCGCGACGGTCAGTGCCCTGGTTCGCATCGCTCCATCATGGAGGTTCCGGCGCTGCGTTCGGGGCCCCGATCGGGGCGCCCGGCGGATTTGACCGACATCCGACTTCGGTCAGGGACGGCACATTCCGATCGAGGAGGACGAAGGACGCTCGCCCGGGGAGTCTCACCGGGGGCGTAACGCGGCCAGTCCCAGTTCGAGCAGGCCGTCCGCGTACTCCTCGGTGAGCGGCCCGGTCCGCAGCATCCAGCGGTGGTACATGGGGCCGATGAACAGCTCGACGGCCTGATCGAGGTCGGCGTCCGCACGCAGGGCGCCGGCGTCGCGGGCGGACCGCAGCCGGTCGGAGATGGTGGCGAGCTGCGGCCTCAGCAGCCGGTCGCGCACCTGCTCGGCGAAGGTCTCGCTGCTCAGCGCCTCGACGGTGAGCGCCCGGGTGGTGGCCGACAGCCCTGGGTCGGCCAGCTCGGCGACGATCGCCCGGATCACCGGCCGCAGATCCGCCTCCAGGTCGCCGGTGTCCGGCAGTGGTGGCGGCTCGGTGGCGCTCGCCTGCTCGACCAGCGCGTCCAGGACCACCGCGCCCTTGCCGGACCACCAGCGGTAGATGGTCTGTTTGCCGACGCCGGCGCGGGCGGCGATCGCCTCGACGGTCAGATCGGGGTATCCGGACTCGTGCAGCAGGGCCAGGGCGGATTCCAGGATCGCCCGGCGGGACCGTTCGCTGCGGCGGGTGACGTTGGGCATGGCGCGGATCCTACCTCGAAACGAGACGCTACGTATCGTCTTGACAAGCTGCCCGGGAAACGAGACGCTACGTCTCGTCTTGCTAGCGAGTCAGGGAGTACCGATGCCGCACATCGCCATGGTCAGCATCCCGGCGCCGGGCCACGTCAACCCGAGCATCGAGGTGATCCGGGAGCTCGTCGCCCGCGGCCACCGGGTGACCTACGCCAACGACGCGAGCTGGGCGGAGGCCGTCGAGGCGACCGGGGCCGAGTTCAAGCCGTACCGTTCGACGCTTCCGGCCGCCGGCAACGGCGCGGACGGCGACATGATCGACCATCTCACGCTCTTCCTCGACGACGCGATCGCGATGCTTCCGCAGCTACGGGAGGCGTATCAGAACGACCGCCCCGACCTGTTCCTCTACGACATCGCGGCCGCGCCCGTCCGGCTGCTCGCCGAACAGTGGGGCATCCCCGCCGTGCAGATCTCCCCCACCTACGTGGCCTGGGACGGCTACGAGCAGGACATGGCGCCCTACGTCGAGCAGATGCGCGCCGACCCGCGCGGCGCCGACTACTACCGCCGCTTCGAGCAGTGGCTCACCGGCAACGGATCCTCGATCACCGACAGTGCCGCCTTCCAGGGCCGCCCCGATCGCGCGCTGGTCCTCATCCCCCGGCACATGCAGCCGAACGCCGACCGTGTGAACGACGAGGTCTACACGTTCGCCGGGCCGGTGCTCGGCGACCGCGCCGATCAGGGCACGTGGACCCGCCCGGCGGACGCCGGGAACGTGCTGCTCGTCTCACTGGGCTCCGCCTTCACCGAGCACCCCGAGTTCTACCGGCGCTGCGTCCAGGCCTTCGGCGACCTGCCCGGCTGGCACGTCGTACTCCAGATCGGCTCGAAGGTCGCTCCGTCCGAACTCGGCGACGTGCCCGCGAACATCGAGGTCCACCCGTGGGTGCCGCAACTGGAGATCCTGCGCCGGGCGGACGCGTTCCTCACCCACGCCGGCATGGGCGGCAGCGTCGAGGGCCTCTACTGCGGCACCCCCATGCTGGTCGCGCCGCAGGCCGCCGACCAGTTCGGCAACGCCGACCGGCTGATCGAGCTGGGCGTCGCCGCCAAGATCGACACCGGCTCCGTCACCGCCGATCAGTTGCGCTCCGAGTTCCTCACCCTGATCAACGATCCGGGGGTACGCGAAACGAGCACCCGCATCAGCAAGGAACTCCACGCGTCCAGCGGCGCCGGATACGCGGCCGCCGTCATCGAGGCCGAACTCGCCACCCCCGCCGAATGAGCCCCGGCCCGCACACGCCGGCACGGACACGCCACCGCCGGCCGTACCCCGGCACCCACACGCCGGCACGAACGACGACCACCGTCGGCCGTACCCGGGCACCACACGCCGGCACGAACGACGACCACCGTCGGCCGTACCCCGGCACCACACGCCGGCACGAACGACCACCGCCGGACGAGCCCGGCACCCACACGCCGGCACGGACGACGACACCCGGCCGATGAGTGCCCGGCCCCGCCCGCGAACGCGACAGCGGCCGCCCGGAGACTCCGGACGGCCGCTCGACGGCAGGGGTCACCGGCTCAGCGGGCGCCGAGCAACGTCCAGCCGGAGTCGCGGGCCCGGGCCGCGGCAAGCAGACCGCCGACCGCCGCCGCGTTGGTGATCTCGCCGCGGAAGACCATGGCGACGCACTCGTCCAGGTCGACGAGCCGCACCTCCAGGTCGGCCTCCTCGGCGGTCCGGACGTGCCGGTCCGCGTCGGCCACCGGGGACAGGTCGCGGGCCAGGAAGACGCGGACGTACTCGTCGGCGAAACCGGGCGAGGTGTGCAGGTCGATGAGCGGCTCGATGCGGCCGGCCGTCAGGTCCGCCTCCTCGGCGAGCTCGCGGGCCGCGGTGAGCGACTCGTCCTCGCCGACGACGTCGCGGAGCCCGGCCGGCAGCTCCCACAGGTGCTTGCCGACCGGGTGCCGGTACTGCCGGATCAGCACCACCCGGTCCTGCTCGTCGAGGGCGACGACGACCACGGCGCCACGGTTCTCCACCACGTCACGGGTGGCGGTGCCACCGTCGGACATGGTGACCTCGTCGGTGTAGACCGAGAAGATCGCGCCGTGGTACCGCTCGGCCCGGGACACCGTCTCGTGCGCGAACGCCATCTCAGGAGGCCTCGACCGGCAGCTCGTCGGCGGCGGCGTAGGCGATCGCCGCCTTGACGAGGCCGTCGAAGAGCGGATGCGGCCGGGTGGGCCGGCTCTTCAGCTCCGGGTGCGCCTGGGTCGCCACGAAGTACGGGTGCGTCTCCCGGTCCAGCTCGATGAACTCGACGAGCCGGCCGTCCGGCGACGTGCCGGAGAAGACCAGGCCGGACTGCGCCAGCTTGTCACGGAAGTCGTTGTTCACCTCGTAACGGTGCCGGTGCCGCTCGGAGATCTCGGTGGCGCCGTACACCTCGGCGACGATGGAGCCCTCCGTGAGCTTGGCCGGGTAGGCGCCCAACCGCATGGTGCCGCCCATGTCACCCTTGCCGGCGACGATGTCCTGCTGGTCGGCCATCGTCGAGATGACCGGGTACTGGGCCTGTTCGTCGAACTCGACCGAGTTGGCGTCGGCGAGACCGGCCAGGTTGCGGGCCGCGTCGATGGTCATGCACTGCAGACCGAGGCACAGGCCGAGGATCGGGATCCGGTTCTCCCGCGCGTACCGGGAAGTGTTGACCTTGCCCTCGATGCCGCGGACGCCGAAGCCGCCCGGGATGACGATGCCGTCGACGCCCTTCAGGGCGGCAGCGGCGCCGGCCGGGGTGACGCAGTCGTCGCTCGGCACCCAGCGCAGCTTGATCTTGACGGTGTTGCCGAAGCCGGCCGCCCGGATCGCCTCGCTCACCGACAGGTACGCGTCGGGCAGGTCGACGTACTTGCCGACCAGGGCGATGGTGATGGTCCGCTTCGGGTGGTGCACCCGCTCCAGCAGATCGTTCCAGGTCTTCCAGTTGACGTCCCGGAAGGACAGACCCAGACGGCGTACGACGTACGCGTCGAGGCCCTCGTCGTGCAGCACCTTCGGGATGTCGTAGATGCTCGGCGCGTCCGGGCAGGCGATGACGGCTTCCGCGTCGACGTCGCAGTAGAGCGCCAGCTTGTGCTTCATCTTCTCCGGGATCTCCCGGTCGCTGCGGCAGATGAGCGCGTCCGGCTGGATACCGATGTTGCGCAGCGCCGCCACCGAGTGCTGCGTCGGCTTGGTCTTCAGCTCACCCGACGGCGCCAGGTACGGCACCAGCGACACGTGCAGGTAGAAGACGTGGTCGCGGCCGACCTCGTGCCGGACCTGGCGGATCGCCTCGAGGAACGGCAGCGACTCCATGTCGCCGACGGTGCCGCCGACCTCGGTGATGACCACGTCGGGAACGTTGCCGTTCTCGTCCGGGTCGGCCATCGCGAAGATCCGGCTCTTGATCTCGTTGGTGATGTGCGGGATGACCTGCACGGTGTCGCCCAGGTATTCGCCGCGCCGCTCCCGGGCGATGACCGCCGAGTACACCTGGCCGGTCGTGACGTTCGCCTTGCCGGAGAGATCCCGGTCGAGGAACCGCTCGTAGTGGCCGACGTCGAGGTCGGTCTCCGCGCCGTCCTCGGTGACGAACACCTCACCGTGCTGGAACGGGTTCATCGTCCCGGGGTCGACGTTGAGGTAAGGGTCCAGCTTCTGCATCACGACGCGGAGACCGCGGGCGGTGAGCAGATTGCCGAGGCTGGAGGCGGTGAGGCCCTTGCCCAGTGAGGAGGCGACGCCCCCGGTGACGAAGATGTGCCGCGTGTCGCGCACTGTAGAGGCCAACGCCCGCTCCCGTGGTCGCCGATGTTCCGGTTCGTGCGGCCGGGGCCGGGCCCCATCCACGGGAGTTCACCGTAACACTGTTTGCCGGAGCCGCCATGTTCGGGCTGGTCGGCGTGCGTGTCAACGGGGCCGGTTCACGGCCGCCCCCCACCGCGGCCGGCCCGGGGAAGGACTATCATGCGCCCGCACCGCCGGAAACGGGCCGCGTTTTGTCCCGTCACCGCACCGGTACCGGATCATCGTCCGATTTGCGCAGCAGCGGCCCGCCGGGCCCGTCGGTCTCGCCCGGCGGCGGAGTCCGGTCCGCGGCGTGCAACAGCACCCGCAAGGCGGTGAGCACCGCCACCGGCACCGCGGCGGCGGCCGCCGCCCCGGCCACACCGAGAGCCGTGCCGCCGAGCACCCCGGCGATCAGCGTGGCCACCACCGTCCCGGCCACCCCGGCGCGGACCGCCGGATGCAGCCCGTAGACCCGGTTGAGGCCGCCCCACGGGGAGAACTGGCAGAACACCAGCATCGCCGCCCCGAACAGGGCCAGCAGGCTGAGCGGGCTGCCCAGCAGCGCCAGACCGTTCGCCGCGGCGGCCCGCTGCATGGCCGGACCGGCGGTGCCGTCACCGAGCGCGGTCAGGAACCGGCCCAGGGTGCCCTGCTCCAGCGGCGCCCGGCTCAGATCCAGAACGGCGAACGTGATGGTCACCGCGATACCGGTCATCGCCGCCCAGGCGAACCGGGGAAAGGTCAGCCAGCCGCCGGTGCTGATCGCGGCGGCCACACACACCCCGGCCGTGACGGCGATCGCCCCCACCGGGTCCGCCCCCAGGTACGGGCTGCCCACCATGACCACGCCCAGCCCGCCGAAGGTGACCACGATCAGCGGCCGCCACCGGCGGCTCACCCACTGCGCCAGCGACCCGGCCAGCAGCAGCAGACCGGCCACGAAGACGCCCAGCCCGACACTGCCCAGCCCGGCGTACCGCACCCCGTGGATGGCCGAATACCCGGCGACCCCGTTGAGCTGCAACCGCGCCCCGGTGATCAGATCGACCGCCACCACCAGCACGCTGATCGCGGCGACCGCCGCCATCGGCCACAGGGTCCGCTCGTAGCGGGGCGCCATCCGGATCAGCAGCGTCCCGGCGGCCATCAGCACCGCCGTCGCCGACCCGAACATCCACGCCGGGTGGTCGCTGCTCCACCACGGCACCACGTCGGCCAGCAGCGCCGCCGGGATGGCCAGCCCGGCCGCGATCAGCGCCAGTTCGGCCAGCGACACGAGGCGGCGCGGCGGCAGCGGCGGCCCGAGCGGCCCGGCGTGCCGGCGTGCCCGGATCAGCACCGGGATCACCGCGGCGAACAGCACCAGCTGCACGATCGCCAGCACGGTGAAGAAGATCTCGGTGACACCGCGCTGGGCGATGGCCCGGCGGTCGGCGTCCTGCGCGCCCTGCATCGCCTCGGCCGGGTCACCGGGCCGGTCCGGCAGGACGGTGGCCGCGTACCCGGCGAAGAGTTTCTCCGGGGCCGGACGGCCGAGCGCGGACAGCACGGTCGGCGCCAGGTCGACCAGCTGGAGGTAGCCCTCCCGGCCGGTGCCGGCCGACGTGAGCCAGCCGTCCTCCCAGCCGGGTCCCTCGGCGATCGCCACGTGCAGGCGCGAGGAGGTCTCGGTGTCGGCGAGGCCGGCGATCAGCATCAGCGAGCGCGGTGGCCGGGCCGCCAGGACCCGGGCCAGGGTACGGTCGGCGGCCGTCACCGCGGCCTCCCGCTCCGCACCCGACCCGGCGATCGTGCCGAGGTCGATGAAGTTGAGCACGCACTCGCTGAGCAGCTTCGCCGGATCGCCGGGCAGCTCGGGCACGTACCGGTCGACGCGCCCGAACGGGCGGGCCGCGGCGATCGCGGCACCCGGGCCGACCGCCACCGAACAGCGCACCGACTCGGCCAGGGCGCCCGGGGTGGTCCCGTACGGCAGCCGGTTCTGGTTGACGCGTACCACGTTCTGCTGGTCGGTCAGGTTGGCGCCGATCCCGTCCGGCCGGGTCAGCCGGGGTTCCGCCGCCGGGCACCGGCCGTTGACGGCCCGGGTGTCCCAGGCCGCGTAGTTGCCCGCGCCGAGGGTCAGCCAGCCGTCCGACGGGCAGGTGACGGAGTGCGCGGAGCGTACCGAGAGCCAGCCCACCGAGCCGGCGGCCGCCTCCTGCCACAGCGCCGGGGTGCGCTGCGGATCCAGGTCCTCCCAGCGCAGCCCGGCCGCGGCGGCCACGATCACGTAGTCGGCGTCGCCGCGGCGCTCCTGCTCGGCCGGGCGGAACGACAGGCCCACGACGGCCGCCGCGACCACCACGGCGATCAGCACGAACGGCACCCAGGCGCCCACCATCGGGCCGCGTGGGGTGCCCGGTGGCCGGACCCGCCGGACCCGGTCGAGGCTGCGTGAAGCGGTCACCGGCGGACCGCCGCGACATCCGCGTAGGCCGAGCGCACGTCGGCGACCACGGCCGCCTCGCCCGGCCAGGTGGCGGCCTGCCGTGGGCCACGGGCCGCGTAGTCGGCACGCAGCCCGGGATCGGCCAGCAGCCGCCGGACCGCGCCGTCGAGGGCGTCCAGGTCGTTCGGCGGGATCTGCACCGCCGCGTCGCCGACCAGTCCGGGCAGCCCGCCGACCGCCGTGGTGATCAACGGCACCCCGGCGTGCAGCGCCTCCTGCGCGAACAGCTGCCGCGCCTCCCAATCGCTGGTGATCACCGCGAGGTCGGCGCCGGCCAGCAGATCCGGCACGTCGGTGCGGTGCCCGAGCAGGTGGACCTCGGCGTGCACCCGTGACGCCCGCTGCGCCAGCGGCATGTAGCTGGGCCCGGACCCGGCGATCGCCACCACCGGCGCCGGGTCCAGCTCCCGCCAGCGGGCGGCGGCGTCGATCAGCAGATCGTAGTTCTTCTGCGGGTGCAGACGGCCGACCGACAGGATGAACGGCGTCTCCCCGCGCAGCCGGAACTCGGCGCGCACCGCGCCGCGGGACCGTTTCGGCGGCGCGAGCTGCGGCGTCGCGACCGGGCCGAGCCGCGCGTTGCGCGCACCGAGCGCGACGGCCCGCTGCACCAGATCCTCCGACGCGCCGAGCGTCAGCACCGCGTTACGCGCCACGATCCGCTCCAGCAGGGCGCCGGCCTGGCCTTTGAGACCACGCGCGAGCACCGCGTTGTGCCAGGTCACCACCAGGGGTACGCCGGTCCGCGCGACCGAGGCCACGAAAGCCGCCCGCAGCCCGTGCGCGTGGATCACGTCGGCGTCCCGCCCGGCGATCGCCCGGCGCAACTGCCGGATCGCGCCGGAGTCCTGCGGTCCGGGGTCGGCGGGGATCTCCACGATCGAGTACTCGATGCCGCTCGCCGAGAACCCGAAATGCTGATCCACCGCGCCCGGCCCGCACACCAGCACCCGGCACCCGTCGGCGACCAGGCCACGGGCGAGCGAGGCGACGTGCTGACCGATCCCGCCGGTACTGGACGCGACCACCAGCACGACCGAGCCGCGCCACTCCTCGTCGCTGCTCACGACCCCGACTACCCCTCTCCTCCGCCGACCGCCGCGCGATCGCTGGCCCTGCACCGGCCGGCGTCCGCTCCGGCCGGCGTTTCCCTGACCGACGCCTGCGCCGACCCCGGCCCGCACCGACGGTCGGCCGGCCCGGATTCCGTTCCGGCTCCGTTTCCGGTCCCGTTTCCGTTCCCGATTTCGATCCCGGTCCCGGTCCCGATTTCGATCCCGGGTCCGGGTCCGGGTCCGGGTCCGGGTCCGGCTCCGGCTCCGGCTCCGGCTCCGGCTCCGGCTCCGGCTCCGGCTCCGGCTCCGGCTCCGGCTCCGGAATTGTCTCCGCTCCTCGCGATCGCTTCGGCGCGGGTCCCGGCGCCGGCTTCGGACGGGCCCGGAGCGCCCGGGACGAGCACCCGTCTCGCGCTCCCGGCCGGGACGAACACACCCGCGCCCCACCCGGCGCGCCGCAGCGGGTGCGCCTCAAGACCGTCACCTATCCGCGCAAGCGCCGCCCCAGCGCGGCCACCGGCGGCCCGACGTCCCGCCGGTCCAGCACGAACACCAGCCCGGCGAAGACGCCCGCCACCGTCACACCGCCCAGCATGCCCGCAACCAGGCTGCCGAACACGCCCGGGGTGGGCCAGAACGCCGCTTCCAGGGCCCGGACCACACCCCAGCCGGCGAGACCGGCGAACGCAGCCGCGACCACCGAGGCGGTGGCCGCCCGCCCGAGACCGGCGAGCGCGGCCGGGCCGGCGTGCCGCCGCACCGCCAGGACCAGCAGCAAACCGGTCACCGACATGCCGATGGCGTTGGCCAGCCCGAGACCGAACACCTCGCGGCCCCCGTCGGCGGCCGTTGTGGCGACGATCACCGCCACTCCGGCGGTGAGCCACCCCACCGCTGAGGCGACCGCGGCCGCCACGGTGGCGCCACGCGCGTACAGGGCCCGGGACAGCAGCGCGAACATCGCGTAGCCCAGCAGGCCCGGCGCGAAGCCGACCACACCGGGAACCGCGTCCGGGACCTCCATGAGCCGGGTCATCGGGATCGCGAGCCCGGCCAGCCCGGCCATGCCCAGTCCGGCCAGCAGCGCCACCGACCGGGCCGTTCCGGCGAGCGCGGACGCGTACCCCGTCTCGTCGTTGTTTGAAGCCGCCGCCGACAGTCGCGGATAGACCGCGGTGGCGAGGGGCACCGCGAGCACCGCCCACGGCAGCAGGAAGAGCGTCTGCGCGCCGCTGTAGGGCGCCATCTGCCGCGCCGCGAACACCACGATCAGCGCGGCCACCACCTGCTGCGCGCCGACCGTGACCGCACCGGCCCAGCCCAGCCGGACCGCCTGCCGCCCCTCGCCGCCGGGGAACCGGAACGACGGCCGCAGCCGCAACCGCAGCCGCGACACCGGAATCAGCAGGCAGAGGCTGAGCGCCACGACACCGAGGGTGGTGCCCACCGACAGGGTGAGCTCACCGGCCCGGCTCAGCCCCGTGAAGTCCGAGCCCGCGCCGTCGATCCCGGCATAGGTGAGATAGGCGGTCATCACCAACACACTGGACAGCAGCGGCGCGATCACCGGCCACGCGAACCGGTGATGCGCCTGCAGCACGCCGGTCAGCACGATCCCGACACCGTAGAGCGGCAACTGCGGCGCGAAGACCCGCAACATCCGCGCGGCGACCTCCTGATGTTCCGCCGCGACGTCGAACAGCCCGGTGATCGATCCCGAGATCAGAAACACCAGGACCGCCAGGGGTACGGTCACCGCCAGCACCCACGTGAGCAGCGCGGACGCCACCCGGTCGACGCGTGCCCGGTCCCCGGCCGCGACCGCCCCGGCGAGCAGCGGCACCACGAGACTGGCCAGTGCGCCGCCGGCGGCCAGTTCGAAGACGATGTTCGGCACCAGGTTCGTGGCGAGGTAGACGTCGGCCAGGCTGTCGTCGCCGACGGTGTAGAAGAACACCGTGGTCCGCCCGAACCCGGCGAGCCGCGCCAGGATCGTGAGCACCGAGATCAGCGCGGCGGCGCCGGCGAGCTTGGCGCCCGTACCCCGAGGTTTCGGTGGTGTGCCCGAAGCGGAAGTGGCAGGTGAGGAGCGGGAATCGCCGGGCCGGGGCGCATCCGAGCTGGAAGCGCCGCCGGGCGCGGAGGGCGCGGCCGGGCCGGAGAGATCGCCCGGTGGGAGGGCCGCGCCCGTGTCGGAGGAGTTCGTCACGCCGGTGGCCGGCGGCCGAACTCGTCGAGGGTCCGCAGCCACGGCGTGTCCTGGATGACCTTGGTGAAGCTGACCTTCTCGCTGGCCGCGGTCAGCGCCGCCAGCACTGTCAGCGCGGCGGCACGCCCGGCCGTCCCGCTGCGGGTGACCAGGGCGACCCCGAGGAGCGCGCCGAGCGCGTTGGCGCCGGCGTCACCGAGCATGATCTCCTCGTTGAGGTCGGCGGGCAGCAGTGCGGCCCCGGCGCCGAGCGTCCCGGCGGCCATCGGCGCGTTGCGGCCGACGGCGAGCGGCGCCCCGACGATCAGCCCGGCCTTGATCGCCCGGCCGGGGCGCAGATCCAGCAGGTTCAGCAGGTTGGCGGTCCCGGCGATGACCCCGGCGCCGAGCAGCACGTCGAGCCCGCGGCCGGCCCGGGTCCGGCGCCCGCTGCCGATCAGCGCGGACGCGGCGAGCCCGGCCGCGCCGACTCCCGCGATCTTGACGAGCCCGCTGGTGACCCGCCCCTCGCGCAGCGCGCCGAGATGTCCGGCGAAGCCTTTGGCCGCCTTCTGTTCCGGCCGGTTGCCGACGATGTCGTCGTAGAAGCCGACCGCACCGCTGACCGCTCCGGCGGTGACCGCCGCCGCGGCGAGCCGCCCGGTCGGGGCCCCGGAGGCCGCACCGACCGTGGCGCCGACCGCGAGGGCCGGCCCGCCGGCGAGTGTCACGGTCCGCCCGTGGAAGTTGGTCCGGCGCAGCTCGCCCGCTTTCGGGTCGTGCCGCACCCAGCCGAGCGCGGCCCGCGCGACCAGGGCGCCGATGCCGAAGGAGCGGAGGTAGGCCATGGCCGCAGAGTCTAGCCCGTGGCCCGAAAGGAGAGCCGGAGCGAGGCGGGGTCCCGGTGGGGCTGACGGCAGGCGCCGCCCGGGCCACGCCGCGGCCCGGCCAGCCCTTGGCGAGACTCGGGCCACCCGGGGCGGGTCAGGGCGCGGCCGACGGCACGATGGAGGTGGCGCCGGCGCCCAGACCGTACTGTCCGATCTTGTTCTGCACCACCCGTTCGGCCGTGACCAGCGCGGTGGCGACCTGCCCCTGCACGGTGACCACGTTGTCCACCGTGGAGATGTCCTGCACCAGGGTCGGGTCGCTGCGGATGCTGGAGACCAGGTTTCCCTCGCCGGAGCTGTCGCCGGCGACCACGAGCGGCCGGTTCCTGTGGAACTGGTTGGCCATCGTGACGGCGGCCTTGCTCTTCTTGTCGGCCTCCTTGTCGGTGGCCGGCGCCCCGGCGACGAGCACGATCGCCTCGGCGCCGCCGGTCGCGCCGTCCTCGGCGGTGAGATAGCCGGGCTGGGCGAAGGCGGCCAGCACCGCGGTCACGTCGTCGGCGCTGGGCTGGGTGGTGCCGCTGCTCTGCTGGAGGGCGAGCGCCAGCAGGGCGCTGGCGGTCTCGACGCCGTCGCTGTTGAGCGGCAGCCCGGCCGCCGAGAAGCTCGGCTGCGCCGACTGGTCGGCCAACTGGAGCAGCTCGGTGGCGAAGTTCGAGTCGAAGAACTTGTCCTCGACCTGAAGCCGGGCGGTGATCGTGGCGCCGGCCACGGTCAGCATCTCGGCGACGCCGTCGGCCTGCTCGTCCGCGCCGGGCAGCGCCACGACCGCGATCTTGCGGGCGGCGAGCTTGCCGCCCAGCAGCATGGGCGCGATCTCCTTGGCGAAGTCCTGGTTGCGGTTGACCTCTTCGTTGAGCTTGTTGACCTGCTCCCGGCGGACGTTGTTGTCCTTGTTCAGCTGTGCCAGGTTGTCCCGCAGGTTCTCGGAGACCGGGCCGTTGAGCGCCGCGGTGCCCACCACCAGGCCGATCGCCAGCGCGAGGAAGACCGCGGTGAGCGACACCACGTGGTACCGGAAGTTGATCACGACGCCCTCAGAAAAGATTGCCAAGCTGGAAGACGAAATTGTCCCACCACTCGGACACCACGGTGAGATACGCCTTCCCCACCGTGGAGACCGCCACGGCCGACGCCATCGCGGCGATCGCGGACAGCACCAGCAGCAGCACCGCCGACCCGGAGACGGTCTGCCGGTAGAGCCGGCTCACGCCCTTCGCGTCGACCAGCTTGCCGCCGACCTTGAGCCGGGTGAGGAAGGTGGAGGCCATGCCGCCGCGGCCCTTGTCCAGGAACTCGACGAGGTTGGCGTGCGTGCCGACGGCCACGATCAGGGACGCGCCCTTCTCGTCGGCGAGCAGCATCGCCAGGTCCTCGCTGGTGGCGGCGGCCGGGAAGGTCAGCCCGTCGACGCCCAGATTCTGCACACGCTGCAGGCCGGGAGCACGCCCGTCCGGATACGCGTGGACGACCACCTCGGCGCCGCAGCGCAGCACGTCGTCGGTGACAGAGTCCATGTCCCCGATGATCAGGTCGGGGGTGTAGCCGTTCTCCACCAGCGCGTCGGCGCCACCGTCGACGCCGATCAGGACCGGCTTGTACTCCCGGATGTACGGCCGGAGAACCTCCAGGTCCTCCTTGTAGTCGTAGCCCCGGACCACGATCAGCACGTGCCGCCCGGCGATGCGGGTCTGCACCTCCGGCACACCGACACCGTCTAGCAGCAGGTCCCGCTCCTGCTTCAGGTAATCCATGGTGTTCGCGGCGAACGCCTCGAGCTGCACCGACAGGCCCTCGCGGGCGTCGGCCATCGACTTGGCCACACTCTCCGCGTCCTGCCGGACCCCGGAGGCGACCGGCTCGCCGTCGAGCAGCACGGCGCCGCCCTCGATGCTGACGACCTGACCCTCCCGAAGGCCGGCGAAGACGTCCTCACCCAGGTCGTCGACGAGGATCACGCCGCCCTGGATCAGCACCTCGGGGCCGAGGTTCGGGTACCGCCCGGAGATCGACGGCTTGGCGTTGAGCACCGCCATCACCCCGGAGGCGACCAGCGAGTCGGCCGCGACCCGGTCCAGGTCGAGGTGATCGATCACGGCGATCTCACCGGGCCGCAGCCGGCCGGTCAGGCGCTTGGTCCGCCGGTCCAGCCGGGCCACGCCGGAGACCGGACCGGGCTCGGCGCCCTTGGTCCGGCGGAGGGTGGGAATGGGAAGTCGCATCCCGGCCATCCTGACATGCCGTCGCACCCACTTTCCCCGCGACATGCGCCAGCTCACTATCGAGGCTTGATCGAGGCGGCCGCGTCCGGCCCGCTCAAGCGCGTTTCTCCCGCGCCGCCACGGAGAGCAACTCCTCGGCGTGCGCTATACCCAGGTCGGAGTCGGGCAAACCTGCCAGCATGCGGGACAACTCGCGGGCTCGTTCGGTCTCCTCCACGATGCGCACACCACTGGTGGTGATCGCCCCACCGGTGTCCTTCGCCACCACGAGATGGCGATCGGCGAATGCCGCGACCTGCGGCAGATGCGTCACGACCAACACCTGATGGGTACGCGCGAGGCGTGCCAGCCGTTTGCCGATCTCCACCGCGGCCGTCCCGCCGACACCCGAGTCCACCTCGTCGAACACCAGGGTGGGCGGCCCACCGGCGCCGGCGAACACCACCTCGATGGCCAGCATCACCCGGGACAGCTCACCGCCGGAGGCGCCCTTCTGCAGCGGCAGCGCGGGCGCGCCCGGATGGGCGAGCAGCCGCAGCTCCACCTCGTCGGCGCCGTCCGCCCCGGCGGCCACGGTCCGGCCGTCGACCGTCACGGCCGGCTCGTCGCGTGACGGCGCCCGGGTGAGCACCGCCACCTCGACCCGGGCGTGCGGCATGGCCAGCCCGGCCAGCTCGACGCTGACCGCCTCGGAGAACCGGCCGGCCGCCTCCCGCCGGGCCGCCGTGAGCCGCCCGGCCAGCTCGGCGACGGCCCCCTCGAGCCGCTGCCGCTCCCGGTCCAGCTCCTCCAGCAGCTCGTCGGAGTTGTCCAGCTCGCCCAGCTTGGTGCGGGCCATCTCCGCCCAGGCGATCACACCGTCGATGTCGTCCGCGTATTTCCGGGTCAACCCCCGCAGCGCGGCCCGCCGCTCGTAGATGGCCTCCAACCGGGCCGGGTCGGCGTCGAGCGAGCCCAGATAGGCCGACAGCTCCGAGGAGACGTCACCGACCAGGGTCGCCGCCTCCTCGATCCGGGCGGCCAGGTCACCGAGCGACGCGTCGACCGCCGACTGGCCCTCCAGGGTGCGCCGGGCCAGCCCGAGCAGCTGGGTGGCATCCGGTGTGTCGTCGGCCGCCTCCACCCCGCCGGCCAGCGCCTGCGCCGCCAGGCTGGCCGCGACCCGCAGCCCCTCGGCGTGCTCCAGCCGCTGCACCTCGGCACGCAGATCCTCGTCCTCACCGGGCTGCGGGCCGACCCGGGTGATCTCGTCGAGGCCCAGCTTGAGCAGGTCGGCCTCCTGCGAACGCTGCCGGGCGTTGCGACGGCGGTCGGTCAGGTCCTCGACCACCGCGCGCCAGCGGCCGAACGCCTCCCGATAGGACTCCAGCAGCTTCTCGTGCTCCGGGCCGGCGAACCTGTCCAGCGCGGACCGCTGCTCCGACGGGCGCAGCAGGCGCAGCTGGTCGGACTGGCCGTGCACCGCCAGCACCTGCTCGCCGAGCTCGCTCAGCGTCGCCACCGGCATGCTCCGGCCGCCGACGTGCGCCCGGGACCGGCCCTCCGCCGTGACCGTGCGGCTGAGCAGGACCGAGCCGTCGTCGTCGGCCTCGCCACCGGCGTCGGTGATCCGGGTGCGCACGGCGTCGCCGAGTGTCCCGCCGACCTTCAGCCGGCCCTCCACCACGGCCCGGCCCGGATCGGCCCGGACCCGCCCGGCGTCGGCCCGGCCCCCGAACAGCAGTCCGAGACCGGTCACCACCATCGTCTTACCGGCGCCGGTCTCCCCGGTGATCACATTCATACCCGACGAGAGGCGCAGCGTCGTGTCGTCGATGACGCCGAGCCCGGTGATGCGCAGTTCCTCCAGCACAGGCGAACAGTATCGGGAGCCACCGACAAAAGCCCACCTCGGGGGTTTCTGATCAGCGTCGATTGCCCCGCCAGCCGACCACCGGCAGCCCGAACTTCGCCACCAGCGTGTCGGTGAACGGCCGCGGCGCCAGGCGGACCAGGCGTACCGGCAGCCGGCCGCGCTCCACCGTCACCGTCGACCCCGGAGGCAGGTCCCAGGTGCGGCGTCCGTCACAGCACATCACCGCGAAAGACGTGTACGGGTCCACCGTCAACACGAACGTCGAGGTGGGCGCCGTCACGATCGGCTTGCTGAACAGCGCGTGCGCGCTGATCGGCACGAGCAGCAGCGCCTCCACCTCGGGCCACACCACCGGTCCCCCGGCCGAGAACGCGTACGCCGTCGACCCGGTCGGCGTGGCACACACCACACCGTCGCAGCCGTACCGGGACAGCGGCCGCCCGTCCACGTCCACGAGCAGCTCGAGCATCTGCGCCCGCTGCCCCTTCTCCACGGTCACCTCGTTGAGCGCCCACGACTCGGCGATCAGCCGTCCGTCGTACTCCGCCCGCACGTCCAGGGTGAGCCGCTCGTCCACCGCGTACTCACCGGCCACCACCTCGGCCACCGCATGATCGATGTGATCGATCTCGGCCTCCGCCAGGAAGCCCACCTTGCCCAGGTTGATGCCGAGCAGCGGCGTCTTCGACGGGCGGGCCAGCTCGGCCGCCCGCAGAAACGTGCCGTCACCACCCAGCGCCATCACGATCTCCACGCCGTCGGCCGCCTCCGGGCCGTCGACCGGCTTGACCGCCTCCGGCAGCTCCAGATCGGCGACCTCCTCAGCGATCACCCGCACCTCGAAACCGGCCGCGATCAGATCCAGCGCCACCGCCCGGGCGTGCTGGGTGCTCTGTCTACGCCCGGTGTGCGTGACCAGCAGGGCCGAGCGCGTCATTCTTCCTCCAAGAGAGCTTCCCCGGGGGCTTCCTCGCCCACCGGCTCGCCGCCTGCCGCCTTCTCCCCCGCCGGGCCGGCCTCGTCCACCGGCTCGCCGCCTGCCGCCTTCTCCCCCGCCGGGCCGGCCTCGACCACGGCCGCCACCCTGTCCGGGTCGGCCGCCGGCGCGTCCCGCCGGAACCACACGAAGAACTCCACATTGCCGCTCGGCCCGGGCAGCGGGCTGGCGGTCACGTCCGCCACCCCCAGGCCCAGCTCGGCGGCGGCCGCGGCCACGTCCATCACGGCCTCGGCGCGTAGCCGCCAGTCACGGACCACCCCGCCCGAGCCGACCCGTTCCTTACCGACCTCGAACTGCGGTTTCACCATCAGCGCCAGGTCGCCGTCCGGGGCGGTGCACCCGGCCAGCGCGGGCAGCACCAGCCGCAACGAGATGAACGACAGATCCGCCACGGTCAGGTCGACCGGGCCGCCGATCGAGTCGGGTGTGATCGATCGCACATTCGTACGCTCGTGCACCACCACCCGCTCATCGGTACGGATCGGCCAGGCCAGCTGCCCGTACCCGACGTCGACCGCCACCACCTGCCGGGCCCCGGCGCGCAGCAGGACATCGGTGAACCCGCCGGTCGAGGCGCCCGCGTCCAGACAGCGCCGACCCGTCACGGCCAGCCCTCCGGGACCGAACGCCGCCAGGGCGCCGGCCAGCTTGTGGCCGCCACGGGACACGTACTCGTCCTTCGGGTCCTCCCCGGTGACCACGATCGGGTCGGCCGGGTCGACCATGGCCGCCACCTTCGACGCGACGGTGCCGCGCACCCGCACACGACCGGCCGCGACGAGCGCGGCGGCCTGCTCCCGGGAGCGGGCGAGCTTACGACGGACGATCTCGGCGTCGAGACGCGCGCGGCGGGCCATCAGAATCCTTCATCGGTACGGGCGGTTCGTTACGGCCTGCACAACCTACTCGCCGCCGGTCATACGGCGGCCTCAGCGGTCGATGCCGGCCAGCGTCTCCTGAAGCACCTGGTACGCGGCCTCGTACTCGGCGATCTGCTCGCCCGGCGCCAGCCGCGCCGCGTTGGCCAGCGACCGCAGCACCGCGTCGACCGCCGGATGACCGGTGTCCTCCCCACTTCCGGCACCCGGATACCCGGTGCCGGAGCCGGAGCCGGAGCCGGGGTGGCCGCCCGCGGGCGGACCCGGCCGGAACCCGCCCGGCGGCGGCCCCGGGCGCGGTCCGGGCCGCGCGGAACTGGGGTACGTCACGGCCTCACGCCTCCGTGGTTCCGGTTTGGCCGACGTTCTCCGTCGCCGGCGTCGACTGGGTCGGCACCTGCGCCCGGCGCGGCGCCCGCTTACGCGGCGCGGGCGCGGGCGGCACCTCGGTCGCCGCCGCGGCCTCGGTCACGGCACTGACCGGCGCCGCCACGGTCCCAGCCCTCCGGACCGGAGCCCGCTCGGCGGCGGCCTTCTTGGCCGGCGCACGCTCGGCGACCGCCTTCTTCGCCGGCGCCCGCTCGGCGGCCGCCTTCTTGGCCGGCGCACGCTCGGCGACCGATGTTGCCGGAGTCTCCGATGGAACCGCCGCGGGAGTCTCCGCGACCTCAGCCGCGGGCCCGGAAGCGGCCTTCCGAGGCGTTCGCTTGGCGGGTACCCGCTTGACCGGCGCGGCCTTGACCGGCGTGGTGTCCGCTTCCGGCTCACTCGTCGGCGCCGCGTTCCCCGGCACCGCGGCAGGCACGGTCCCCGCCGCCGGCATCGCGTTCGGCTTGGCCTTGACCGCCTTCTTCGCCACCGTCTTCCTGGCCGGAGCGGAAGGAGCCGGCGCCGGCTTGTCCAGCCGCGTCCCGCCGACGGCCTCCGCCGAGCCGGAGCGGGCCTGCGCCTCGCGCAGCTGCCGCTCCAGGTCGTGGACCCGGGTGGTCAGTTCGGACACCTCGTCGACGGTGGCCAGTCCCACTCGCCCGAGCGCCCGGTCCACCTCGTACCGCACGATGTTGGTCAGCGCCTCCCGGTTCGCGATCCCCGCCGACAGCAGGTCCTCCACCAGGCCCTGCACCTGCGCCGCCGTGGCCCCGCCCCGGTTGAGCAGCTCCCCGGCGACCTGCTGCGCCTTCTTCCGGGGGGCTTCCGTCAAACCGAGTGCGAGGTCCAGATATGCCCGCCATGCGTCCGGCATGTCCCGCCTCCTCTCGCCGCGTCGGATGCCACGCTACCGGGCACCTCCAGGAAACCACTGAGGTACCGTGCTGGTGTCGTATGGCTGGTGTCACCGGAGAGGATGCTGATGGCCACCGTGGACGAGTGCCGGCAGGCACTGCACGATCTTGCCGCCCGGCTCGCCGCGAACGCCGAAGCCCAGGGGAAACTCGATCTCAACCGCACCCTCGCCTGCCGGTTGACCGACCTCGGCACGGCGTTCCACGGCCGCCTCGTGGATGGCCGGCTGGTCGACATCGCCGACGGTGACGACCCGAAAGCCAAGATCGCCCTGGTCATCACGAGCGACGATCTGATCGCGCTGGTCAACGGCAGGCTGGAGCTGCCCCGGGTGATCTCCTCCGTCCGGGCCAACCCGTTCGACCTGCTCAAGCTCCGCAAACTCCTCTGAAAACGCCACACCGACCGTGCCCCGGGATACGGGCGCGGCCGGTGCCGAGGTTCAAAGGTCAGCGCTCGGCTGTCGCGGAGAGGGTTTGCAGACCCGCCAGCACCTGGTCGGCGGCCGCGGTCGCGGTGGACAGCTGGGTGGTCACCTCGGCGAGGACGGCGGCCTGCTCCTCCACCGAGGAGGCGATGTTCAGCTGGAGTTCGTGGATATCGTCGACGGCGCCGGTCGTGGACGCGAAGGTGTGCGCCACGTCCCCGGTCTCCGCCACGATCGTGGTGATCACCTGGTTGACCCGTTCCACCGACGTGGCCGTCTCCCGGGCCAGGTCCTTGACCTCACCGGCCACGACAGCGAACCCTTTGCCCAGCTCACCTGCGCGGGCCGCCTCGATGGTGGCGTTGAGCGCGAGCAGGTTCGTCTGCTCGGCCAGGGACGCGATGATCGCGTTCACGTCGGCGATCTCACCGACCGACCGTTCCAGCTGTCGTACCTTCGCGCCGGCCGACGCGGCCGCGTCCTTGCCGGTGGACGCGGTCCCGGCGGCCCGCGCGGATCGTTCGGCGATGTCCCGCACCGATGCGGTCAGGGCCGCGAGCTCCCGGTCGACGGCGGCGACGGCCGAGATCGCGGCGTGCGCCTCGGCACTGATGCCGGCCACCTCGACGGCGATCCGGCGGGCTTTTTCCGCCGATTCCTCGGATCGGTGGCGCAGTTCGTCGGCGGCCCGTTCCCGGTTCTCCCGCTCGGCCCGTTCCACCTCGCGCCGTGCCTCCTCGGCATTCCGGGCGAGTATCTCGTTCTCCCGTTCCGCCTGCTCGGCGAAGTGCCAGAAGACGACGATGCCGACCACTTCGAGAGTGACGAAACCGGCGTGCAGGGCGACCATGCCGAGGGCGGCGACAACACCCATGTGGTGCTCGCCGAACACCCGTTCCGGTGACACCAGTCCGAGCACCCCGTGGTGGAGCACGACCACGACGATCGCCGACACGAGCGGCGCCCACTGCTGGTAGAGGGCCACGAAGATCAGCACCGCGTACAGGTGGATGTGGGTGGACATGTGTCCACCGGTCAGTTCGATCGCCACGAACGTGCACGCGATCAAACCGACGCTGATGTGCGAGGACTGCGCCTTGGCCGACCCGGCGAGCGGCGCCAGCCCGGCCCACACCCCGACGCCGGCGGCGAGCAGCACGGTCTCCCACAGCGGCCGCGGCCCGAGCAGGCCGACCACCAGGAACACCGGCACGTGAAGCCAGAGCAACCGGCTGACGATCCGGTGCCGGGCCCGCCAGGACACCTCGGAGAGACGCGCGCCGTGCGGCAGGGTAAACGAGCTCACACCCCAATGATCCTCCGGAAAAGGGGGCTCTTGACCCAGAGCGGCAAATGCCGGAAGACCGTCGGTTTCCCGCATGAACAGTGCGACGATGAAACCAAGGGAATTGAACGGCCGGCGTCCGGCCGGCCCCGCCTCTGGGAGCGATCATGCGACCTGCCCGCCCCAGCCTCCCGCGCATCGGCCTTCACGAGCGCGCCGAGCAACTGGCTGTACCTTCGTTCGACTGGATGAGCGCCCCGGTGGTGGCCGTCGTCGACGGCTTCCTGAGGATCGATCCGGACGCGCCCCCACCCCCGCGCCGCGGCTACCGTCCCGTCTCGAGCGCCCGCTCGGCGGATTTCCACCCCGACGACGCCGCCCACGACGCTTCCCGCCTGCTGGCCGGCCTCACCCGCATACACCCATAAACCCCATTTCCGGTACGCCTACCCGCCCCCGATCCGGCCGACGGCGACCATCTGCAACACAAGGCGGCGACGCCCGCGCCGGGCTGATCCGGTGGTCCGGCCGACACGTCCCCGAACGCGATCGTGGGCCTCCCGAAACCGGGAGACCCACGATGAGAAACCGTCCGGGCAACAGGCCGCATCCGGTGGGTCATCCAAGGCTGCATCGCGGCCCCAGACGGCACCCGCCCACACCCGGCAACCCACACTCCCCAACCGGCCAGGAGCTCCCGCACCTCGGACGAGAGCGGCTCGATGGCCGACCGGCCCTACGCCGTCCACGTCACAGAACAGGCGCAGCCCGCCCACCAGCCGAACGACTCAGCCGGCTACCCACACTCCCCAACCGGCCAGGAGCTCCCGCACCTCGGACGAGAGCGGCTCGATCGCCGACCGGCCCTACGCCGTCCACGTCACAGAACAGGCGCAGCCCGCCCACCAGCCGAACGACTCAGCCGACTGCCCACACTCCCCAACCGGCCAGGAGCTCCCGCGCCTCGGACGAGAGCGGCTCGATCCCCGACGGGTCGACGCCATCCCACGTCACACCACAGAGCAGGCGCAGCGCGTCCACCGGATCGCCGGAGCCGTCCAAGGTCGCGTGATCGCCGTCCCTGGTGACCCGCCAGCCGCCGGCCGTGTCGCCCGGCGCGGGCACACGAGCGCCGTCGGCCGGGCGGAACAGACCGGACAGGTCGGCCGCGACGTAGGTCGGCCGGCGGTCGCCGGGTGCGGCCAGCAGGTCGGCCGGACCGCTCACACCGGTGAGCACCAGCAGGCTGTCCATACCCGCGCCGACCGCGCCCTGAATGTCGGTGTCCAGCCGGTCACCGACCGACAGCGGTCGCCGCGCCCCGGCGAGACTCGCCGCTGTCGTGAACAGGCCCGGCTGCGGCTTGCCGACCACCACGTCCGGATCCCGGTCGAGCGCGGTCCGCAGCACCGCGACCAGCGAGCCGTTGCCCGGCAGCGGACCGCGAGGGCTGGGCAGGGTGCGGTCGGTGTTGGTGGCGTACCAGGCGGCCCCGGCACGAACCGCGAGCGCCGCCTCCGCCAGGATCTTCCAGCCGACCTCGGGCCCGTACCCCTGAAGAACCGCGACCGGCTCGTCCTCGGCCGAACCGACCGGTTCGAGGCCCGCGTCGCGGACCTCGGCGCGCAGCGCCTCCGCACCCACCACCAGCACTTTCGCACGGTGCGGCAGGCGCTCGGCGAGCAGCGCCGCCGAGGCGCCGGCCGAGGTGAGGACCTCGGCCGGCTCCGCGCTCACACCCATGCCGGTCAGCAGCGCCGCCACATCGGCGGCACGCCGCGAGGCGTTGTTCGTCGCGTACGCGATCGGTGTCGAATCGGCACGCAGCCGCTCGACCGCCTCGGCGGCTCCCGGGATCGGCTTGTCGATCAGGTAGACGACCCCGTCCAGGTCGAAGATGACCAGGTCGTAGCCGCCGGCGAGGTGATCGCTCATGCCTGCGGCTTGTCCTCGTCGCCGGCCTGCCCGACGTACTCGTCCGCCTGTGCCTTCTCGTCGTGGTCGCCCGCGGTGCCGGTCTCGGCCGTCTCCGGCTTCTCCGTCTCCGGGGCGTCCTTCTCGGTCTTGAGTGCGTCGGTGTTCACGTCCGTCTCCACGACGGCCACCGGCTCGTCCTCGTCGAGGTCCTCGTCCAGGTCCTCGTCGTCGAGGTCACCGTCCTCGATGTCGCCGGACACGATGTCGCCGTCCTCGAGAACGTCGTCCTCGAGGTCGTCCTCCTCGTCGTCCTGGTCGGCGAGGTCGTCGTCGTTCTCCTCGAGGGCGCCGTCCTGATCTGCGAGATCATCGTCCTCGAGGTCGGCGTCCCGGTCGGTGCGGTCGTCCTCGTCGGCCGAGTCCGCCCGGTCCGAAGCCGGCGCGTCCGCGGCGGCCCGCTCACCGTCCTCGCCGTCCAGCTCCTCGTCCTGGTCGTCGTCGCCCTCGATGGTGACACCGTCCAGCTCGAGCAGCCGCTCGGCCGCGTCGGTGACCTGCTCCTCGTCGACTGCGGCGGCCCGGGCGAACCACTCCCGCGCCTCTTCCCGGCGACCCGCCGCCAGCAGGGCGTCGGCGTAGGCGTACCGCAGCCGCGCCGCCCACTCGGCGTCGTCGTCCGCGGTCAGTTCCTTGGTCTGGAGCATCGCCACGGCAGCGTCGTGCTGTCCCAGGTCACCCCGGGCGCCCGCGGCCACGATGAGCAGCTCGATCGCCCCGGCCTTCTCCAGGTTCGCGGAGTCCGCGCCCCGGAACAGGTCGATCGCACGCTCGGGACGGCCCAGCGCCCGCTCGCAGTCGGCCAGCTCGGCCAGGTGGGTCTGCCGCCCGGTCATCCGGTGATAGGTCCGCAGCTCGGCGATCGCGGTCGTCCAGTCACCCGCCGCGTACGCCGCGAGGCCGACCGCCTCCCGCACCACCGCGATCCGCGAGGCCAGCCGCCGCGCCGCGATCGCGTGCTGGAGCGCCAGCTCGGAGTCCTCGTCGATGATCTGCCCGGCCGCCACCAGGTGCCGCGCGACCTTGTCGGCGATGTCCCGGGCCAGGCTCAGCAGCTCCGCCCGAACCTCCTGGTCGAGGTCGGTCGCAGTGATCTCCTCGGGGATCTCCGGCGCCACGAACGCCGGCTGTCCGCCGGTCTCGCCGTCGGCCTGGTAGCCACCGCGGTCCCGGTCACCACCGCGGAACCCACCCCGGTCGCCGCCACCCTGGTAGCCACCACGGTCCCGGTCACCACCGCGGAACCCACCCCGGTCGCCGCCACCCTGGTAACCACCACGGTCCCGGTCACCACCGCGGAATCCACCCCGGTCGTCACCGCGCGAGCCGCCACCCTGGTAACCCGGCCGGTCCCCGAAGGAGCGGTCGCGGTCGCCACGGAAGCCACCGCCCTGCGGGCGGTCACCCCCACGGAACCCGCCACGGTCGCCGCCCCGGTCCCGGTCGCCCCGGAATCCACCCGAGCCGCCCTGGAAACTTTCCCGGGCCCCGCCACGGTCGCCACCACCCTGGTAACCAGGCCGGTCACCGCTCGGACGCCCACCCTGGTAGCCCGGCCGGTCACCGCTCGGACGCCCACCCTGGTAGCCCGGCCGGTCGCCACTCGGACGCCCACCCTGGTAGCCACCACGGTCACGGTCACCACCACGGAAACCACCGCGATCGCCACCACCCTGGTAACCAGGCCGGTCACCGCTCGGACGCCCACGGTCGTCGCCGCGGAACCCGCCACGATCACCACCACCCTGGTAACCGGGCCGGTCGCCACTCGGACGCCCACCCTGGTAGCCCGGCCGGTCACCGCTCGGACGCCCACCCTGGTAGCCACCACGGTCACGGTCACCACCACGGAAACCACCGCGATCGCCGCCACCCTGGTAACCAGGCCGGTCGCCACTCGGACGCCCACCCTGGTAGCCACCACGGTCACGGTCACCACCACGGAAACCACCGCGATCACCGCCACCCTGGTAACCAGGCCGGTCACCACTCGGACGCCCACCCTGGTAGCCACCACGGTCACGGTCGCCACCACCCTGGTAGCCGGGCCGGTCGCCGCTCGGACGCCCACCCTGGTAGCCACCACGGTCACGGTCACCACCACGGAAACCACCGCGATCACCGCCACCCTGGTAACCGGGCCGGTCACCGCTCGGACGGCCACCCTGGTAACCACCACGGTCACGGTCGCCACCACCCTGGTAACCGGGCCGGTCGCCGCCACGGAAACCACCGCGATCGCCACCACCCTGGTAACCAGGCCGGTCACCACTCGGACGCCCGCCACGGTCGCCGCCGGCGCCGCCGCGGTCATCCCGGCGGAACCCACCACGGTCGCCACCACCCTGGTAACCGGGCCGGTCGCCGCCACGGAAACCACCGCGATCGCCACCACCCTGGTAACCGGGCCGGTCACCGCCACGGAAGCCGCCACGGTCGCCGCCACCCTGGTAGCCGCCGCGCTCTACGCCACGGTCTCCCCCACGGAAGCCGCCACGGTCGCCGCCGCGGTCATCCCGGCGGAACCCACCACGGTCGCCACCACCCTGGTAACCAGGCCGGTCGCCACCACGGAAACCACCGCGATCACCACCACCCTGGTAACCAGGCCGGTCACCACTCGGACGCCCGCCACGGTCGCCGCCACCCTGATAGCCACCACGGTCACCGCCACGGAAGCCGCCGCGGTCGCCACCGCCTTGATAGCCACCACGGTCACCGCCACGGAAGCCGCCGCGGTCGCCACCGCCTTGATAGCCGCCACGGGAACCGCTGCGGTCACCGCCGCCTTGATAGCCGCTCCGGTCACCGCGGCGACCGTCGCCATCTCCGTCACGGCCCCGGCCGGGCCGACGGTCGTCGTCGCGGTTGCTGGAGCCGCCGTCCTGCGGTCCTGTACTCACGGATCATTCCTTCCAGTACGGCGGCGGGCTACTGAGGCCCGGGTGGCCCTGCTCCGACACACGCTGTTCTCGATACACAAAGTTACTAGGGGATCTGCCCATAAACGCAGTCGAGGGCCGACCCCAAGTGGGGCGGCCCTCGACCGATCACGTTGCTGCGGCGCCCCCGTGTTAGAGGCCGTCGGCCAGGACAACAAACTGCT
>NZ_JBFAMR010000032.1:18188-96902 GCF_040656595.1 Actinoplanes sp. NPDC049802 | reverse complement strand
CCAGAGAAGGCGTCGGTGCCGTATTCGGCGAGGTGATTCGTCGGCTCGAGAGGACAGATCCTATGGGACGCGGACAGATTCCCTGAGACGGGACAGACCTGCGCTGTCAGACTTCCGGAAGGCGTTGTCAGATTCCTGTTAGACCGGCGAGTGTTCGCCAGAACTGACAAGAGCCGATTTGAGAGTGCCCGCGCATCCTCGCCGCACCAGCGGCTGACGAGAGATGCGCCTCTTCGTGACAGGAGCACTCTCACCATGAACGCCACCCCCAGCCACAACCCGGCCGCCGACCACCGAGACCGCGTATGGACCGAGGACCGCATCCGCGCCCTGGGCGCGGTCACCGATCTACCCACCGCCGCCCGGATCTTCGGGCTCGGCCGCTCCCTGGCCTACGACCTCGCCCGCACCGACCGGTTCCCGGCACCGGTCATCCTGGCCGGCACCCGCTACCGCGTACCCGTCGCCGGCATCCTCACCGCCCTCGGTATCCCTTCCAGCGGCGACTTGACGTCGTCGGCGCAACGAAGCGTGGATCACCACGGCGAAATCAGACCGCCCGCCGCCCACCACCACGCCGACCAGGGAGAACCGTGATCAGCGAAGGATCCATCACCAAACGCTGCGGCTGCAAAGACCCCGACACCGGGAAACGACTCAACAGCGGCTGCCCGAAACTACGCCGCCCCAACGGCTCCTGGAACACCACCCACGGCACCTGGGGCTACCAACTCGAACTACCCACCGCACCACGGCAAACCCGCCGGGTGCTACGCCGCAGCGGCTTCGACGACCGCGACACCACCCGCACCGAACTCGACCACGCCCGCTCCCTGCTCGCCCTCGCCGGCGACGACACCGGCCTCGCCGTCCAGATCGGCGACATGCTGCAAGCCTGCAAGAACGGCATCCCACTACCCGACCGCGACACCGTCGCCGCCCGCGTCCGCGCCGGAGTCCCCGCCAACGTGCCGACCACCACCGGCGAATACCTCACCGAATGGCTCACCGGACGACGCGGCCTCTCCCCCAACACCATCCGCGGCTACGGCGACCACATCCGCTCCTACCTGATCCCGCACCTCGGCGACATCCCGCTACAAACCCTGCGGACCAGCCACATCCAGGCCATGTTCACCGCCCTCGACGAACGCAATCAGCAAATCCGCGCCGCCCGAGCCAGCAACGACCCCGTCGTACGCGCCAAAGTCCGCGGCGTCCGCCCGATGGGCGCCTCAAGCATGGTCCGGCTATACGCCACCCTGCGGGTGGCGCTCAACGACGCCGTACGCCGCTCCCGCCTCATCCCCCACAACCCCGCGCTGGGCATCGAACTCGAATCCGGCGCCCGCCCGAAAGCCCGCGTCTGGACACCCAAAGCCATCGAGCAGTGGAAGACCACCGGGCAACGGCCGAGCCCGGTGATGGTGTGGCGACCCGAACAGGCCGGACAGTTCCTCGACTACGCCCAACGACACGACGCCGTGCTCTACCCACTGTTCGAACTCATCCTGCACCGCGGCCTACGCCGCGGCGAGGCCATCGGCCTCCGCGACTTCGACGTCGACCTCAACGAGGCCTACCTCAGCGTCGTCCAACAGATCACCGCCGTCGGCTACACCCCCGTCACCCGCAAAGTCAAGAGCGAAGCCGGAGACCGGATCATCCCCCTCGGCCCCACCACCGTCGCCGGACTCACCGCATACCTCGACATGCGTAACCGCTGGCAACAGGTCAGCGGCGACGACTGGCCGAACACCGGACTGTTCTTCGTACGCCCCAACGGCCAGCCCTGGCACCCGCAAGCCATCAGCGACCGCTTCGACTACCTCGTCAAAGCCAGCGGCCTACCACCAGTACGACTCCACGACCTGCGCCACTGCGCCGCCACCTACCTACGCCACGGCGGCGCCGACCTCAAAGAGATCCAAGAAGTCCTCGGCCACTCCACCATCGGGCTCACCTCCGACACGTACACCTCGGTGATCCTCGAACTGCGGCGACCGAACGCCGACGCCGCCGCCGACCTCATCCCCCGCGAAGCGGCATAACGGCAACGAAAGAGACAGGGCCAGGGCCGACAGAACGGCGGCACCGGCCCTGTACGCCGCACCCAGCCAGCCACTTCGGGGTGCCTCCCGAAGTGCTCACCTGAACGGCCTGGGCCTCCCCATAGCCCTACGCCTTGCGTACGACACAAGGCAATGATGCGGCGCGGAAGTAGTCGATGCTGAGTTGCCATCAGCGCAGCGGGCTTCCGCATCAGGGGCTTCCTACGAGTGGTCCGCAGTAGCCGATCGTCGTCGAACTGGTCCGCGTCGGACGACCGTCACCTGCTGGCCGTCAACCGCCGCCCGGAACACGATGCACACCTCTGAACAGATCTTATTGGCAATGGACATCTGGCCGTCCGACCAGCCAGTCCCGCCCTGTCGTCCCTTGATCATATTTTTGTCTGGTTGCAGCCTGGGTGTCTCGCACGCGTCGTGCGTGAAACACCGATGGGAGTTTCTCGTTGACCCGCCCCGCCCGTGCCGCTGCTTCATTGTCCATGGCCATGGCAGTCGTCGCCTCCGGTCTAATCTTCTCCGCCGCTCCCGCGTCCGCAGCCAAGATTGCCCCGACGATCAACGCCGCTGAGGTGACCAAGGTCGGCGATCCGATCAAGATCGTCGGCAAGGCCCGCACGGGAGCCACGGTGACCATCAAGTTCAACGGCAAGGCGGTTAAGAAGACCAAGGCCAACAAGTCCGGCCGGTTCTCAACCTTCATGAAGGCCACCAAGGGTGGGGCGTTCACGGCAACAGCGGGTGGGCGCACGAGCAAGCCCGACGCGGTCAAGGTCTACGTGAACCAGCGGCGTTCCGAGACCCTCTACTCCGGGAGCGACGGCGGCGTCGGGAACTTCAAGTCGAAGACGGTGACGTTCCGCAAGGGCGCTTCGATCACCGTGAAAGTCTCCACAGACGACAGGGTCTGCACGGACTCGGCTCCGTCGATCGACCCGTGTTTCGAGTACGGCTACGCCACCGTGGCGATCCTGGCTGATCTCACTTCCGCGATGACCGGAAACGACAAGTACTACGACACCGAAACCTCCGAGGTGTACGAGACGAGCCGGGGAATCGTCGACGTCTACTCCGTCAACGCGGAGAGGTGGACCGCCTCCGCCGTGCAGTCCTGGACTGCCCGCGTCTACGTCTGACCGCAACCGCCGGACGATGTCCACCGAATCCGGCAGGGCGCGGCCAACCGAGGCCGGTTGGGGTACGTCCCCGCGAACCGTACGCGCAAAGGAGCGAGGGCAGGTGCCGTAGTGAAGCCGCGGTCACCGCGGATCATCAGAGGCGCCTACCCTGGCAGCTCGCCGGGCGGCGACCCAACTTGGTGAGGTTCTCCCCGAGCGATGGCAGCCGCCCGGCACCACACTGATCCCCTGCTGGCCCACCGCGCGTTATCGGCGGAAGATCAGCTTGGCTCATGCAGCGCAACCCGGGTCCGACAGCGCCTATTCAGGATGCCGCTCGCGCATCACGCGTGCGACCGCCCCGTAAGTCGCCTCGTACTTCTGCCGGTTCGGCCTACGGCCTCGGGCGCCCCGGTGCGCCTGTTGTCGGGACGAACGATTTTCCCATGCCACCCCGGCAGGTCGACAGGAGGTCACCCATTTGCTCCTAATTTAACGAAGGGCCGCGGCTAAGGGAAACACTGACAGTCCGTTGCCACTATCTCCCAGGCGCAATCCAGCCGTTTACTCCTCGGTTCGGCCCTGGCCCAGAGTCCGCACCAGCTCATCGATCAATGCCGGATCTTCCTCCAGCATCCGTTTGATACTTTCGCGTACCTGGGCCGGGCCGAGTTCGCTCTCCATGTTCAGGTCCTCGGCCCCGACGTTGCGCAGCACCCTCGCCTGCACCTCGTTGAAAAGTCGGCTGTCTTCACTGAGCAATTGGGCCATCAATGCCGCGACAAAACGCTCCCGCGCATCTACGCCACTGGTCCCAGCGCTGAAGCCTTCAAGCGCCGCAACCAGTTCTCGCAACGGTTCCTCGCCCACGGTCGCCGTGGCCCGGATAGGCCCCGTCTCCGGCGCTGGCTCAGCGGCAATGGCATCATGAGAGGTTCGCTTCCGCGATACCAAGCTCCACGTCGACCGCACGGCCGGGAGAGCCCGGTTGCTCCAGGCCGACTTCACCGCTGGCACCGCTTGCTGGGTCAACGCGGTCTTCGCAGCCGGTAGCGCCTGCTGCACCAACCACTTTTCGATGTGCGGTGCAGCCTCCACGGCAACCCTCATGGCGGCTTCCACAGCCAGTTCCTTGACAAAGTTCGTGAACTCCGAGGGCGCCTTTCCCGGCGCTACCGACTCAGGACTGCCGCCGTCGGGTATGAACGTGGCGTGGTCAACAAGTTTGCCGTCGGCATTGTATAGATTCTGGTGAAGTCCACCCGACTTGGCCATTCCCGGAGTCAGTCCATCAGGATACTCAAAACGCCCTCTGACGCTAGCCATCGCACACCATGAACGGCACTGTATCGAAGTTCCGCCCGCGTTGAAATCCTACAAACACCGTTCGTCTTCATCCCATCGGGCATAGGCCTCTTAAGGCCTGAATACACACCCTTTGGCCGTCAGTTGACGGCCGCTACTTCGTGTTGGGCTGTGAAGGTGGCCGCCTCGGCGGCGAGGAAGTGCTGGATGGTGATCTCCTCCAGCAGCACGCCGATCTGCTGGTAGATCCACTTGTGCATGAAGCCCTCTCCGGCGCTGTTGCGTTCGGTGAAGAACTCCTGGTTGTACCAGGACACGCCGAGGAACACCGTGCCGCCGGCCTGTTTCGGCCGCTGCTGGACGCCGAGACCTTCACGAGCCCGTGATCAGCCTCGACAGCGCCGCCTGACGGGCAGGCTACGGATCGGACGGCACGCGGAGAGCCCAGCCCAGGAAGCGGTCGTAGAGGTCGGGCACGGTTCCCGTGCCGTTCCGGGCGAAGTCATCAATCGCCTCGGTCAGGAAGCCGGACAGGAACAGCAGCAAAGTCAACCGGTCGAATGGTCGCTCGGCCAGCAGCCCGGCTTTGCGGTCCGGGCACGGCCAGGGCTCGGCGCAATCTTCGCAGTCCCAGCTCGGCCGGACCGCCCGGTGCGTTTCCATGGGAACCGCTCTATCCATGGACATGCTCAACGGCTTCGAGCTGCGCCGCATCGTGGCGATAGGCACAGACCAGACCATGGGTACGCGCGTCGACCTCGTTCAGCACGCTGTTCGCCGGGCTCAGCAGCTCGTTGAGCGCCCCTCTGCGCAGCACCTGTGTCGTACTGATCTCCATCAGCGACCACATCGCTGCCGCATCGTCGTGGCGGCCGCACCTTCGCAGGAGCCTGAGGCACAGAATCTGCGCCACTACGATGCCGATTCCGCCGCGGGCCCGCCGCAGTACCGCTATCGCCTCGTCGCAACAGCCCAGGCTGTGTAGGCATTGCGCCCAGTACAGCCGAGCCTTGTCGGCCAACAGCCACTGCTGCCGCTGTTCCGCCCCGATCACCGCGACCTGCCACGCCGCAGCGGCCTCCCGTACCCGGCCCAGACGCAGGCACAGCCGGCCCAACTCGCTGCTCGCTGCACAGGACCGCTCCGACAGCGGCCCGGTCAGCAGGTTCGTCGCCCGTTGGGCGTATCGCAACCAGGCCAACGCCTGATCATCCGGGCGTTCGCCGGCCGCACCGAATCGCTGGATCGCCGTCTCCGCCAGTTCCAGGATCCAGCCGGTCACCGCCGGATCAGCGGACTCGAACAGGCCGTCCAGCGCCGGCACCTCCGGAGAGTCGAAGCAGTCGAGGCCCGCCGTTGCCGTCAAGCGATTCGCCAGTTCAGCCATCTCGGCCACCACCTTGCGGGATCAAGCCAAGCCGAGCTCGGCGCTGAACGGCTACTCGGCGGGAGAATCCAAAATCGGCAGAAGACCCTCCACCTGTACGAAGACCGATCGGCGCTCGATGGCCGAGCCGTCCGGGCCGAGCACGTAGCCGTCGATCCACTGCCAGCCGATGTAGGTCGGACGCGGGTCCACCCGGACGACCCGCAGAACGAGTGCCCTGTCGCCCGCGAACTGCACGCTCGCCGCGCGCCCCACGTAGAAGACCTCTCCGGGGCGCGGTCCCATCGCGGTGCACCGCTAACCCGCCAGGAGGCCCGGAACACCGACACGCACCGCACCGACCAACTCTGGCCGGCTCGCTCCCGGGCGCCGGACCGGCAGCCGCAGCGTCCGGGAGAATGTCACCACCGCGTTCTCGCGCCGCCAGCACGGTCCCGGCGAGTCGCAGGCCAGACAGCGGCCCGTCGCACTCGACGTCACATGCTCGTCCAGGAGCGCCTGAGCCTCCCGAAGCTGATCAGCCGACTTCGCGTAGTACGTGTTCCCTGTCATCGCATCTCCCCCAGGTGATCCGTTCGGGCGTACCTCTCCATCGACGCAGCACGTCACGCATGGATAAGCATTAGTCACATTGAGCGTTGGCGCACATGTGCGAGTTTCTAATCTGTGCGTGATCAACACAACCCGACTGACAGAAGTCATCCGATATGTCCGCTACTGACCACCAAAGAGGGCCGGTCCTCGCGGACCGGCCCTCGAAGTCGTGTTCTGTAGCGCTAGCTCAGGTCGAACTCGCCGTTCTGGGCCCCGCCGACGAAGGCGGCCCACTCGGCACGCGTGAAGGTCAGCACCGGACCCTCCGGGTCTTTCGAGTCCTTCACCTGCACGTGGGACGAGTTGTGGCGAACCATCACGCAGTTGGACTGATTGCCACTACGTGTGCTCTTACGCCACTCCGTGAACTGCATGACGCAACCCTTCTTCAGGCTTGGTCCACAAGCGAGCGGAGGAGGTCAAGCGTCGCCTCCGGGCTGACAGCCGCCGCTCGCAGGCGGCCATAGACCACGCTATACCGCGCAAGATCCTCGGGATCGCCCAGCCAGAGATCGCTTGTCTCGGTCTCGACGCTCACCATGTCATCTTGGTCGGGGTCATCGAATCGGTAGAGGGAGAAGCTGTTCAAGGCCCTGGACAGGTACTCCACCTCGGCGTCGAGGCGCAGCACCCGCACGGTTACGTTCTCACGCGAAGCCAGCTCGATCAGGTGACGGAACTGCGCCGCCATCACGTCAGGCGGCGCGGTGCGACGACGAAGAACCGCCTCATCGAGGATCGCCTCGTATTCGGTGCCGAGTCCAAGGATTTTCTGCCTTTCCAGCCGTCCGTCGACCGCAGCTGCCAGATCGAAGTCCTTGACCGCGTCTCTGTCACTGAACCGCTGGCGGGCGTAGCCGGCGTGCTGGAGGAGCCCGGGGATGAAGACCATGGCGTACTCCCGGATACCGAGTACGCCGGACTCCATCTCGACGAAGCCCATCTGGCGCTCCGGCATCCCCGCGAAGGCCCGCCACCATCCTCGGGCGTTGGCCTGTCGGCTCAGGCCCACCAGCCGGTCGTAAGCCGCACCACTCACTCCGTAGGTGTCGAGAAGGTCCATCACCTCGCCGACGTCTGGCCGAACCTTGCCGTTCTCCAGCCGCGAGACCTTCGTGTGGCTCCAGCCCATCAGGCCGCCGACGTGAGTCACCGACCATTCCCGGGACTCACGGAGTTTGCGCAGCTCAGTACCGAGGCGAAGCCGCTTGCTCATAGGACCTTGACCGGCGGGCATGCAGGCAGGGTACCGGCCGATGCGAATGAATCCGCCGGCCCAATTCCGGCTCGATCACGACGCCATGGACACAAAAGCACAGGTAAGCACGGGTGCGGACCCGCCACTTCGGAACAGCCGATCACCACCGGATCACCACTTCCCACATTACGGGAAAATGGGGCTCGAAACTGGGAAACAAAAATGGCCATGAGCTGCGTTTCCGCAGGTCACGGCCATTTCAGTGAAGCGCGCCCGAAGGGACTCGAACCCCTAACCTTCTGATCCGTAGTCAGATGCTCTATCCATTGAGCTACGGGCGCTTGCCTTGTTGCTCAGTCAGCCTACAACACCGACTTTCGCGCGGAGACTCCGGGATTCGAACCCGGGAGGGGCTTTAAAACCCCAACCGCATTAGCAGTGCGGCGCCATAGACCAGACTAGGCGAAGTCTCCCCGGCGGCCCGGGGGCCACCGAGGCTTGACAATACCGGACCCGCTCAGCGTCGCACAAAGAGGTTGCCATCTGGCACGCCAAGGATCTTCCCGAGCGGTCACGAACAGGCGAAACGTTGCGGATGGGACTAGGCTGCGTGCGATGGAGGAGAACACGCGCCGGGAGGCTCCGCGGGCTCGGGATCCGCGAAGCCCGTTCAGCACGCCCGAGCAGAAGCCTCCCGCCGAGGAGCCGACCGCCACCCCCGCGCGCCGTGGCACGCCGCCGGCGGTGACCTTCCAACCCCCGCGCCCCGGCCCGAGTGCCGAAGGTCACTCTTCGAACACCTCTTCCGGTACGGATGCCGGCACCCGCCGTAAGCCCGCTTCCGCCGCGGTGCCTCCCCAGGCGGTGCGCACTCCCGAGCCGGTCCCAGCCGAGCCCGCACCCGAAACTCCCCCGACCTCGGCGCCGGACCCGGCTGGCACCCCCACCAAGCGCACTCCGGTGAAGAAGGCCACTACCGCGAAAAAGGCCGCCCCGCCACGAAAACCGAGTCTCGCGGAGAGAGCCACCCCGCCACAAAAGGCGGGCCCGGCCGGGACAGCAAGCCCAGCCGAGACAGCCGCCCCGCCGCAAGAGCCGAGCGCCACGAAGAAGCCCGCCCCGCCGGAAGAGCCGAGCCTGGCGAAGAAGCCCGCCGCGCCGCAAGAGCCGAGCCTGGCGAAGAAGCCCGCCCCGCCGCAAGAGCCGAGCCTGGCGAAGAAGCCCGCCGCGACGGAAGAGCCGAGCCTCGCGGAGAAGCCCGCCGCGCCGCAAGAGCCGAGCCCCGTGGAGAAGCCCGCCCCGCCGGAAGAGCCGAGCCCCGCGGAGAAGCCCGCCCCGCCGCAGAAGGCGAGCCGAGCCGAGACGGTGGCTCCGCCGCGTAAAGCGCGGTCCGCGGAGAAGGCCGAGCCTGCCACGCCGCGTAAGAGCAGCCCGGCCGCGAAGGTCGCACCTTCGGCGGAGGTAGCCACGCCCGCGAAGAAGGTGGCGGCGAGGAGAACGACCGCCAAGCGGACCGCGGCCAAAGCGGTCCCACCCGTCGATCTGACCGTCCGGACGTCGGCCAGGCGCCCGGCATCCCGGCAGGAGAAGCCCACCCTGCCGCCACGGACAGCGGAAACGGCAACAACGCCCGCAGCCGTAGCCGGCACACCGGCACCGCCCGAGGCGATCACGGCCCAGCCCAGCGATGTGACACCACCCACAGCGACCCAAGACGTAGGAGCGACCGCAACCGCAACAGTCCAGCCGGAGGCAACCGCACCCACCTCGGCCGCAAAAGCACCGGCGGAAGCGGCCGCGGCCGAATCCATCGCGCCCACGACGACGCCGCCGAATGCGACCGCAACCGATTCCAGCGCGACACCGTCCCGGCCGGGCGTGATCGGCGACAGTGCGGTGGTGGTGCCCGGTGCGGCCGCCACGGAGTGGACCGTGGCCGAGGGGCTGGGGTCGCTGACCGAGGAGTTGCTGGCGGATCCGGCGCGTACGCCCCGGATCCTGGCTCACGCGGCGGTCCGGCACATCGGTCCCCGGGCCCGGGCGTGGGCCGCTCAGACGAGGGCGTCGTATCCGACGGCTACGACGGAGGCGATCGCACGCCTGGCGGTTCAGCGGTTCACTCGTTCGGCGGGTGTTCGGGGCGGGCTTGGCGCGCTTGCCGGCCCGTACGCCCCGATTGCTCTTGTCGCGGCGACCGTGATCACGCATGCGGAGCTGGTGTTGCACCTGGCCGCGGTCTATGGCCTGGATCCCGCGGATCCGCGGCGTGCCGACGATCTGCTGGCGCTGGCGGCTCCGGGGAAGGGTGCCGTGGCTCTCTGGGTGGCGCTGAAGCTGGTCCGGCTGCCGGGTGTGAGTCTGCTCACCGCCGTGCTGGGTGCCCGTGCCACGACGGAGGCGGTGGCGGTGCGGGCGCGCCGGTTCTACGCGGAGTATTCGAGCCAGGACAGCCAGGATTCGGGCAGCAGTTCGTAGCCGACGAACGCGGTGATGTCGAGGAGGCTGTGCGCCACGATGAGCGGCATCACCCGTTTGGTTCGCAGGTAGAACAGCGCGAAGACGACGCCCATGACCGCGTTGCCGACGAAGGCGCCGAAGCCCTGGTAGAGGTGGTAGGAGCCGCGCAGCACGGCGGACGCCGCGATGATCCAGGCCGGTGACAGCGAGAGGGCCCGGAGCCGGGTGATCAGGTAGCCGACGACGATGACCTCTTCGAGGACGGCGTTCTGTACGGCGGACAGGACCAGGACGGGCACCGACCACCAGTACGGTTCGAGCCCGGAAGGCACGATCTGCGCGTTGACGCCGAGTTGGAGCGCCCCGTACACGAGGAGGAGGCCGGGCAGGCCGATGCCGGCGGCGAGTCCGGTGCCCCAGCCGAGGTCGTAGGCGGGCCGTCGGTAGTCGATGCCGAGTTCCCGTGTCGCCTCCCCGAAGGACCGTCCCAGGAGGAACAGTGCCAGCACCACGGGGATGAGTGCGAAGAAGATTCCGAGCAGCTGGTACGTGAGGTCGAGGTAGGGCCGCGGCGACACGGTCGGGTTGAGTGTCGCGGTCTGCTGGGCGAGTGGCTTGTCGGCGGTGAGTTTGGCGGTGAGCGACACCACGGAGTAGACGGCCGACTGCCCGAGCGAGAGCAGCAACACGATGGCGATCTCGGCCCGGTAACGCGGGCGGGTGGTCAGCTGCTGGTCTTCGACGGTCACCTCGCAACTCTAGGGTCTGTTTCATAGGGGATGGCTGGGCGGCGGCGAGGCACAAAACGACTCAATTCGGCGCGCGACGCGCCGGGGAGGGTGGTGAGTCGCACTGTCCGTGCGTCGTGTTCCCGACTGTGCTGACCACCCTGAATGGCATGGGAGACCTCGCACGCTTGCTCAAGGAGAGCTGGAGCCTGGTCGAGGAACATCAGGACAAGGTCGCCGGCTATTTCTACGCGCGCATCTTCCTGTCGTACCCGGACCTTCGCGATCTGTTCCCGGTGCAGATGGATGTGCAGCGGGCCCGTCTGCTCGGGGCGATCGTGACCGCCGTGCAGACGCTGGAGGATCCGGAGCGGTTCGACGACTACCTGCGGGCCCTCGGCCGGGATCACCGCAAGTTTCACGTGGAACCGGAACACTACGAGGTGGTGGGCGGAGCCTTGATCGAGTCGATGCGGGCGTTCGCGGGCGAGGAGTGGGGCGTCGAGTACGACCAGGCATGGGCGGACGCGTACGCGGTGATCGCGTCGAAGATGCTGGCCGGAGCGGACGCCGACCCGAACCCGCCGTACTGGTACGGCGAGGTGGTGGCGCACGAGCGCAGGTCCCGGGACATCGCGGTGTTCACGGTGTTGCCGATGCAGCCGCTGGACTACCGGGCCGGGCAGTATCTGAGCCTGGAGTGCCCGCGCTACCAGCCGCGACTGTGGCGGACCTACTCACCGGCGAACGCCCCGCGCCGGGACAACACGCTGGACTTCCATGTACGCGCGGTGGGCGCCGGCTGGGTGTCCAGCGCCCTGGTCCGCAGGGTGCAGGTGGGCGACATGGTGAAGCTGGCCGCCCCGATGGGCTCGATGACCCTGGACCGAAGATCGACCCGGGACGCCGTCTTCGTGGCCGGTGGCACCGGGCTCGCTCCGATCAAGTCGCTGTTGGAGGAGCTCACCCGGTACAACCGGACCCGGTGGGTGCACGTCTTCTTCGGCGCGCGGACCCGCGACGACCTGTACGACCTGGCCGACCTGAACCGGCTGGCCGCCCGTTACCCGTGGCTGTCGGTGGTGACCGCGTGCAGCGACGATCCGACCTTCCCCGGCGAGCAGGGCGACATCTCGGACGTGGTGGCGAAGTACGGTCCGTGGAAGGAGCACGACTTCTTCGTCTCCGGGTCGGGCCGGATGGTGAAGGCCACCTTGAAGAGGCTCGCCGAGTTGCAGGTCCCGTCGATCCGGATCAAGTACGACAGTTTCACGGACTGAGCCGATCCGGAGCCGCAGTGTGCAGCCCGGATCTAGTAGTCCCAGGGACGGCCGGTCTGCTGGTATTGCGCGACCGGCACGAGCTTGGCGTCGGTCTTCATCCGGTCCACGTACAGCCGGCCTTCCAGGTGGTCGATCTCGTGGCTGATCAGCCTGGCGAGGGCCCGTTCGAACGTGGTGACCACCCGGGTCCCGTCGAACCGCGCGTGTTCCACGTCGATCCGCAGCGGTCGCGGAACCAGGCCGCGGTAGTCGAAGAAGGACAGGCAGCCTTCGTACTGCTCGTCGGTCTCGCCGGACTCGCCGACGACCCGGGGGTTGAGCAGGACGACCGGATCGGTGTCGCGCTCCGGCGGCCGGACGACGGCGGCCGCCACCGGAACCCCGATCTGGGGCGCGGCGAGACCCACGCCCTTGCTGAACTCGTGCAGGTCCTCCAGCCGTCCGAGCGAGGTGAGCAGCCGGGTGACCGAGGTCCGGGCGGCCGCCCCCTCGCGGGGTAGCTGGAAGTGCCGGGCCCGCTGCCGGAGCAGGTCGGATCCGCGCTGGATGATGCCGATGCCGCGCATCCGGTGCGAGGCTCGGGGCAGGGCCGGCTCGGGTGGGCCGGTCTCCTCGTAGAGCGGTGCGTCGGCGCCACGGAACCGCCATTCCAGGCGGTACCTGGCGTTGAGCAGGGGCGCGTCGGTTGACCACTCGAAAATGGCACGACCTCCCTCGGTGCGGCGTTCCAACGGGGTACGGACGGGTACCTCGGCGGCGAGGGACGCCTCCACACCCCAGACCTGGGTCTCGAAGCTCTCCGGGAAGTTCAGCCGTACGGTCAGGGACCGGGTCGGCAGGCGGACGGCGCGCTGGAACCACTGGCCCCACTTCTCTTCGCCGACCGTGTACGCGTACTCGATGGTGGTCCGTTCGCCGGGATAGAGCGGGAACTGGCCGCGCTCGTTGGCGAACATGAGCCAGATCTCCTTGGACGCGTCCCGGTCCAGTTTGACCCGCCACAGCATGGGTTCGGCGGCGTCGCTCTCGCCGGCGTACGCCCGCACGTCCATCTCGCCGAAGGTGAGTGGGTTCTCCCGGTGGTGGCGGTTGGAGCCGGCCGGGTCGTGGGGGTAGCGGTCGACGGAGATCTTGGCGAGGTACCGGGTGACCGGTTCGACGCCGGCGTTGTAGAGGGAGCGCCGGACCCGGCAGCGGTAGGCGCCGTCGGTGTAGACCAGTTCGGCGATCTCCCGTTCGACGATGAGCCCGGTGCCCGGTGGCAGCCACTGGACCGGCACCGGCGGGTCGCGGTGCAGTCCGGCGTTGCGTGCGTTGCGCAGTTCGTCGTACTCCTGGAAGCGCTGCCAGATGAGGCCGCCGGCGCCGAGGACGGCTTCGGCCCGGCGGGCGAAGTCCTCGGTGGGTTTGTGGCGGCGGCCCTCGACGTGGCTGACGTAGGAGGGATCGAAGCCCATGCGCGCGGCGAGCTGCTTCTTGGTCATTCCGCGCTCGACCCGCCATTGCGCGAGCGCCGTGACGAACTTGTCTGCGGCCCTCTCAATGGGCGAGGTGGTCATCACGGATGTCCCCTTCGCGACGGCACGTTCAGTGTCGCCGGGACTTCACGTCTGCAAGGGGCTAGTAGCGTTTTGCCGACAGATACCTTGACGAATCCGGCAACGCCATCACGCTACGTACGGCAGCAATCGCCGAGGGTATTCGCCCGAATCCTCCACTTGGGCCAGTGTGGTTAGGCTACCCTTAACCGGGTACCGTGGGCCTTCGCGAGCCCCTGCCGCTCCACAAGAGCCGGCTCGCGCCACGATGGCTTCTGCAAGATCATCCGCAAGGAGAATGCGGTGACTCAGCGACGAGTGCCGCGGGCCGGCGGCCGCCCGTGACCAGCACCACCCTCGAGCTCAGGCAGGTCCGCCCGCCACTACTCGCCCCGGTCAACGCGACCCTGCGCGCCATGTTCGGCACCAGCACCGAGGTCCCCGGTCTCGCCCCCGACCTGGTGGTGCGCGACCTGGCCGGCTGGACCCCGACCGCCCGCCTGGCCGACGTGCACCTGGACACCCTGCTCGACGCCGCCCGCCGCCGGTGGAACGCGCAGGCCCACGCCGCCGCCGCGCTCGCCTGGAAGGCCTACACCTACTGGCTCGCTCTGCCCGCCGTCCTCGGCTGGGCCTCCGCGCGCCGCGTGCCGCTGCTCACCTCCACCGACGCGATCATGCACTTCGACGACCCGCGCCCGCTCGTCACGCTCGGCATGCGCCCGGACATCCCGGTCGCCGTCCTGCCCAACGATCCGCTCGCCGTCTCCGGCCTCCCCCAGGTCAAGGTGGTCGCCGACGAGGACGCGCTGCTCGCCGAATTCCGCCACGCCCTCCTCGACCAGCATCTCGAACCGCTGCTCGACGCCATCCACGGGCGGGTCCGGCTGGGCCGGCGCCCGCTGCTCGGCTCGCTCGCCTCCGGCATCGCCTACGGCGTTCTGCGTTCCGCCGACACCGTGCCCGGCTCCTCCGCCGAGGCCATCGACCGGCTGCTCGGCGCCCTCGGCATCCGCGACCTGATCGACCTCGCGCCCGGCCCGAACGGCGATCTCGACGTCCGCCGCAAGACCTGCTGCCTCGCCTTCACCCTGCCGCAGCCCAAGGTCTGCCCGGGCTGCTGCATCAAAACCCTTTAGCCGTACGCGCGACGCCTACCGCCCGGGGAAGACGGCGACCACCGCCGGACACCGGCCCGTGCCGCCCGCCCCGGGCTGAGATCGGTGGTCACCCGCCACGGACGACCGGCGGGTGGCCCAGGCGGGTCAGAAAGCTTCGCCGCCGGTGAGGACCGTGTCCGGGTCGTCGACCAGGTCGCTGACGTCCCACACCCAGACGCCGCCGGTCCAGGTGGGGCGGAAGCCGAGCAGGTCGGACATGGTGCGCAGCAGCTCGATGTCGCGGCTCTGCGGGGTCAGCACCACCACGCCGGCCTTCCAGAACCGGAGGTCGGCGAGGGTCACCTCGCGACGGTCGTTGTTGATCTCCGGAATCGGGTTGCCCTGCTTGATCGAGGTGACCAGGCCGCTCGTCGGGCGCCACGGCGGTGAGAACATCGCGGTCCGGTCGCTCGGGTCCAGCGGGTTCTGGTTCGGCAGCAGCGCGTACGCCCCGGCGATCCGCATCTCGTGGCCGGTGGTGGCGGTCCAGCGCAGCGGGTCCGGGTAGGTGCTGTCCGGCAGCGGCAGGGTGACCACGGTGTGCTGCTCGTCGACGTAGTCACGCCACGCGCCGGAGGTGACGAACTCGGGGACCGGGTCCATCCGCACCGTGGCCATCGGCCGCGGGATCAGCGGGACCAGCGCCATCGCCACCGCGGTGATCATCGCGACGCGGACCGGGCCGCGGGACGCCGGCTGTGCGCGCATCATGTCGGCGGCCCGCTGGCAGCCGAAGGCCAGCACGATGCCGACGATCGGGGCGATCGCCATGGCCCAGCGGGTCGGCACCGCCGAGTCCAGCACCGGAAGGTGGTGCAGCAGCGCCCAGATGCCGGGGATGCCGGTGTCGACGCCGTTGAGCACGATGCGCGGTCCGAGGGACATGGCCCCGAAGAGGATCGCGATCCCGCCGAGGGTGAGCACCGCCCGGGAACGGCGCAGCCAGACGAGCAGGCCGAGGAAGAGCACGATCAGGCCCCAGCCGAAGAAGGCGTTCTCCTCCGCGGCGTTCTGGGTGAGCCGGGAGGCGGTGGCCGTGTCGCCGGCCATCGAGTGCCGGGAGTAGGCGGCGAACGAGGCGAGGTCGGCGCCGAAGTTGCGGACGAACTCGGCCAGGCCCTGGTAGCTCTGCGGACCGAAGAACTGGACGCTGAGCGGGTAGGCGAGCACCGCCAGGGTGGCGGCCGCGGTGACGCCGAGCGCCCGGAGGAACGGCAGGATCTCGCCCCGGTGGGCACGCCACCGGACGACGGCCATGACCGCGCAGAACAGGCCGAGGCCGACGGCGGTCATGAACAGGATCTCGAGGTTGATGAACGCCTGCCAGATCAGCAGCCCGGCCAGGATCAGCCCGTTGCGCAGCGCGCGACCGCGAACCCGGAGCTCCAGCGTCCGCCAGATGATCACCGGGACGAGGAACTGGGAGACGATGTTCGGGTGGCCGCCGGCGTGCGACACCATGCTCGGGGCGAAGGTGCAGAAGAGGGCGCCCACCCAGGCGGCCGGCCGGGAGGTGACGAACCGCCGGGAGAGCACGAGATACCACGACGCACCGGTTAATGCCAATGCGCCGGTGAGAAATACGTTGAACGCCACATGCGGGCCGAACAGAAGAGTGATCGGCGTCAGTGGCAACGAAACGGCCAACACCGAGGTGTTGGCCATCATGTTCACCCCGTCGGGGTAATTCATCCGGTCCGAGAAGAACGGATAGACGCCATCCGTGAGCACTCGAGCACCGTGCGCCAGCATCCACTCGAAGAAAGCCTGATCCTGCGGATCGTCACGCAGTTCATGATCAAGATTGAGCCACAACGGCAGGGTCAGCATGATCGCGAAGACGGCGAAAGCGCCGATCGCCACGATGTCGCGCCACGTGAGCAGGCGCCGCCACGGCGGACGTATGGGCTGCTCATCCACGGTTTCGTGAGGAGCGGCCGGAGCGGTGGGAGCGACCACCGTGCCACTTGAACCGAGGGCTATCAGCTCCGCGTCCAGGTCGTCGTCGGCGGTCACTCGGCCTCGCGACAGAACGTTCTCGGCGGTCGACTGGCCTGTCGAGTCAAAACCCGTAATCGTCATAGCATCGGCGAGCCTAACCGAGGTTTCCAAGAAGCCGGTGGTGTGCGCCCCAGGCGTGATAGAGCCGATATGTACGCGTGTTTTCCGCGTGTCCGACGACGTGTCCATCCTGTGGACTTGCGGCGGGGTAACCCATCCCACTACCCGGTGCACCTATGTCTCAATCAGGCCAAAAAATCAGTGGTGCCCGGCACCCAACTTTCGGTTAGGCGCTTCAGATGGTTAACTTCGCTGGTCCCGCTGTCAGCTCAGATCGGCAAGATGAGGGAACCTCACCTATGGCAGACATCACTGGAGACCAGCGGATCCAGTCCGAAGTGCTCGAAGGCCTCGCCACGGCGGTCAACCACCGGCGGTGGTTCGTCGAGCTCGCACTCCCGTACCTGGGGGACAACCCCATCGAGATCGGCAGCGGCCTCGGTGACTATGCGATCGAGTGGGCGGAGCATCTGCCGAGGTTCACCGCGACCGAGGCTGATCCCGACCGGCTCGTCCTGCTCAAGGAGCGGATGGCGGAACACTCCAACATCGACGTCAAGCAGATGCTGCTTCCGGCACCGGACGCCGCCGCCGAGTACAGCGCGGCCGTCTCGTACAACGTGCTGGAGCACATCGAGGACCACGTCGGTGCGTTGCGCAGCATGAAGGAACTGGTCCGCCCCGGCGGCCGCGTGATCATCATCGTGCCGGCCTTCATGTTCGCGATGAGCCAGGTGGACATCGCCACCGGGCACATCCGCCGCTACACCAAGAAGACGCTCGGCGCGGCCTTCACCGAGGCGGGGCTGGAGATCGAGAAGCTCCACTACGCGAACGCGCTCGGCCTGATCGGCTACTACACGGCGACCAGCATCTTCAAGCTGGCCCCCAAGGAGGGGCCGATGGTCAAGATCTACGACACCCTGGTGCTGCCGGTGACGAAGGCCGCCGAGCGGATCGTCCGTCCGCCGTTCGGGCAGTCGGTGTTCTGCGTGGCCCGCGTTCCCCGCTGACCGGGCACCGCACACGTGTAAGGCCGCCGGCGTCGCCGGCGGCCTTATTCCGTTCGGAGTCTCAGCCGCGGACCTGATAGGTCGGGCGGAGGGTGGCCCGGGCCAGGGTGTGGAAGGCCAGGTTGAAGCCGACGTACGCCGGGGAGGCGTCCGGCGTCACCTCGAGCCGGTCGACGTCGATCGCGTGCACGGCGAACACGTAGCGGTGTGGGCGATCGCCGGGCGGCGGGGCGGAACCGCCGTACTCTCGCGTGCCGTAGTCGTTGCGCACGCAGAACGCGCCGTCCGGCAGCGGCTCCACGCCGCGCTCCAGGGCGGTGACGGTGACCGGCAGGTTCACCAGCACCCAGTGCCAGAACCCGCTCCCGGTCGGGGCGTCCGGGTCGAAGCAGGTGACCACGAAACCACGCGTCTCGTCCGGGAAGCCGGACCAGGACAGCTGAGGCGACAGGTTCTTCCCGCCCACGCTGGTGTGCACGTGGAGCTCGTCAAGCGGCTGCCCGTCCGTCATATCCGTGCTGGTCACCGTGAAGGACGGGACCGGGGGCAAAAGATCATACGGGTCGGGCGCCAGGGCGCGGTCGTCAAGACTCATTGTTGGCCTCCGGCAGCGTGGTGAGTAACTGATCAGGTTTTCCCACGATGGGCCGAGACTAACCGTTCGACGTGTCCGGCGCCTTTCGTCCGCATTGCCGCACGCCGTCACACGAACGGGTAAACGCACAGGTGGTGCGCATGCCCCGGGCCCTCGCAGGTGATGCTTCTGTCAGACATCCGACCGGGTGTGCGTGGCAGAGATCCCCGCGCCCGGTGGTGATCGGCTGCCGTGAGGCAACGGTGGTCACAGCGAGTCGGCACCCGTCGGATCGGCGGGTGCTGACCGCTGGACCAGCCCTCAACCCAGCCTCTCGACGCTGAGCCCCCGGTACAACTTCCGGTAGATCACCCCGGTGCGATGGTTCCCGGCGTCGATCATCATTCCGCGGCCCATGTAGATGCCCACGTGCCCGGGGCCGACCACCAGGTCACCGGGACGCGCCTTGGCCCGGGAGATGGACCGGGCACGGCGTGCCTGGGCCCCGGAGGAGTGCGGCAGGCTGAGACCGGCTCGGGCGTACGCGCGTTTGGTGAACCCCGAGCAGTCGAAGCCGTACGGGCCCTCACCGCCGCGGACGTAGCGCTTGCCGAGTTGTGCCCGGGCGTACGCGATCACGGCACGCATGCTCGCGCGGTCACCGGCCGCCCGCAACGGCCGCCGTACGGTGCCGCGGACCGTCTTGCGGACCACACCGCGCTTGACGACCGCGGCCCGCCGGTGCTGCACGACGACACGCTTGCCGGCCGGGCGCACCGCCTGGACCCGGGCGGGCCGGACGTTGCGCAGCTCCCGGGGCACCGGGCGCTGCACGGGACGGACCGCCCGCCGGACCACCTGCCGGTTCACCGCGGCCGGACGGCGCGGGACAGGTGCGGGACGGATCCGGGCGGCCGGGCGCGCCGCGACGCCCCGTCGTGGAACCGGTGCGGGACGGATCCGTGCGGCCGGGCCCGCCGCCACGACCCGCCGCGGGACGGTACGCGAGGCGCGCCGGGCGCTCTTCTGGCGGTTGAGGAGCCCGGCGCGTACCGGCCCGGGGGTGACGCCGGCAGCGAACCGGATCTCCCGTGGGACGCCGAGCACGACCGGCTCGATGTCGAGCTGTCGCATCTGGAGTCCGTCGGGCAGCGCGCGCTCGGCGAGTTCCGGTGTGGCCGGCAGGGCCTGAGGCGTGGTGACCGTCTCCGAGCCGTGGCCGACTGAGTCGAGCGCCGGCGTGATGACGGCCAGCGCGAGCGCGCCGACGGTCAGGACCCGGCGGGTGGACGTACCGTGCAGTGTTGCCTCCGAAATAGGCCCGGGGCACTCGCGCGAATCCCATCCGAACGTGGCCGATACCGCCGGTCACGTTTATGCCGCCGTCGAAGGTGGGCAATGGGAACCCGGACAACCGTGCGTATTCCGTGGACCATGCCAACACAACATCGAATCCGGCGGGGCGTGATTCACATAATTGATCCCCGATCACGAACCGATAAACGCTGCGTTCAGCGCGGATCGGGCAGTGGCACGCGTACGCCCGGAGTGGACTCCTCGCCGCTGAGGACACCCCCGCTGAGCTGCGCGTCCACCGGAACGTCGAAGGGCAGCACACCGGCTACCGTCTCCCCTGGCCCGATCCGGTCGAGCAGTGTCGGACTGCGATCGTTGAGAAACACCGCGGCCTGTTCCGCAACGGCGTAGGCTTCGCCGTTGGTGTCATGGATTCGCTGCGCGCCACTGTCGAACAACTCCGGCTCCCGGCCGTTGTTCGTGACCGTGACATCGAGAAGGCAGAACTGACCCGCCGCCCGCTGTTCCAGGCCGGCCGGGCCGACCGACGGCACCCCGCAGCGCAACGCGGTGGCGGAGACGGTGAACTGACCGATCGGGGGATCACCCGGAAGAGCGCCGGAGACGGTCGCCGCCGGGCTCGTGGCAACCGCCCACACCCCGAACGCGACGAGCGCGGCCGAGACGGTGACGCCGCCGGCGATCCAGATCCGGCTGCGCCACCGGAAGGCGCCCGCGTTCCAGCCGTCCTCGATCGACGGCAACTCCCGGGCCGGAGCGGAACGATGCGGTGCGTACGTCACGGTGTCCCCCAGTGGTCGGGTACGGGGCACGGCCGGAGACCGGCCGTGCTGTCCGTCCATGCTGGGATCGCCGGGCCGCGACACGCTGGCGACTCGCCGCATATCCTGCTTAATCGGGCATATGACTCCGAAATCAGTCACTCGTACGGGTGATCACCGCTGCAACAGGATCTTCCCGAAGTGGTCGCCGGACTCCATGAGCCGATGCGCCTCGGCCGCCCCCGCCAGCGGGAACGTGCTGTCGATGACCGGCTTCACCAGCCCGGCGGCGACCAGCGGCCACACCTGATCCCGCACACCGGCCACGATCCGCGCCTTGTCCGCCGCCGGCCGGGCCCGCAACGACGTCGACGACACCCGGCCCCGCTTCGCCATCAACTGGCCCAGATCCAGCTCGGCGGACCGGCCGCCCTGCATCCCGATCACCGTGATCCGGCCCTCCGGCGCGAGCGCCGCCACGTTGCGCGACAGGTACTTCGCGCCGATGATGTCCAGCACCACGTCCACACCCCGGCCGCCGGTGTGATCCAGCACCGCCCGTACGAAATCGTGGTTCTGATAATCGATCGCCAGCGCGGCGCCCAGCGCGCGCAGCCGCTCGTGCTTCGCCGCCCGGGCCGTCACCAGCACCGTCGCGCCCAGCGCCACCCCCAACTGGACCGCGAACGTGCCGATCCCGCTGCCGCCGCCATGCACCAGCACCGTCTCACCGGGACGCAGCCGATCCCGGTCCACCACGTTGGACCACACCGTGCAGGCCACCTCGGGCAGCGCCGCCGCCTCGACCAGCGACAACCCGGCCGGCACCGGCAGCAGCTGCCCGGCCGGGACGGCCACCCGCTCCGCATAGCCCCCACCGGCCAGCAGGGCACACACCCGCTCGCCCACATGGTGCCCGGACACGCCCGGCCCGAGCGCGCTGATCACCCCGGAACACTCCAGCCCCGGAAACTCCGGGGCGCCCGGCGGCGGCGGATAGAACCCCTGCCGCTGCAGGACGTCAGCCCGATTCACCGCCGACGCCGTCACCTCGACGACGACCTCGCCCTCACCGGCCTCCGGCTCCGGCACCTCGGCCCAGACCAGACGCTTGTCCTCGATCACGATCGCGTGCATGCGGCCGACTCTGCCCCACCGGTACGACAAGAACCAGAGGAGGGTGGCAGACTGGAGCGGCACTACGGGAGGGCTCGCCTAGTGGCCGATGGCGCCGGTCTTGAAAACCGGTAAGGGGTAACTCTTCGTGGGTTCGAATCCCACGCCCTCCGCTCACCCGTTACTCGTGGGTCCCGGGGACCCAAAGCCGCTCCACCTGACCGTCGCGGTGGACCACCCAGATCCCACCGCACTCGAATTCCGTACAGATGAGGTGGATGCGCTTCATTCGGGGACGCTCGAAACATGGCGCCCCGGAGGTCGGCGCGGCGTCCGCGGCAGAACGTCACTCCGTGGGTGGGTTGAGGATCATCCGGGGGCCGGCGCCGCTGACCGCCAGGCGGTCGCTCGGGTTGACCAGCTTGCAGCGTTGCAGGGAGAGGCAGCCGCAGCCGATGCAACCGGTGAGCTGGTCTCGGAGCCGTTCCAGGACGCCGATGCGCTCCTGGAGGCGGTGCCGCCACCGGGCCGACAGCCGGGACCAGTCGGCCTTCGTGGGGGTGCGGTTCTCCGGCAGGGAGGCGAGCGCCTCGCGGATCTCGTCGAGCGAGACCCCGACCTGCTGGGCGATCTTGATGAAGGCGACCCGGCGCAACTCGGCCCGGTCGTAGCGCCGCTGGTTGCCGCTGGTGCGGGAGGCATGGATGAGGCCTTCCCGCTCGTAGAAGCGCAACGCGGACGGGGCCACCCCGCTGCGGGCGGAGAGTTCCCCGATGGTGAGATGCTCCATCCCCCGACTCCCTTGAGTTGAAGTGAACTTCAAGTTGCAGCCTATGCTCATGAAGCTGTTGAGCCGAGTGACCGGCGACTCCAAACACTCGCCCAGCGCGCATTCGACGCTGGATGTCCTGTGGGTTCTCTACGACCGCGTGTTACGGATCACCCCGGAGGCCGTCGATGCGCCGGACCGGGATCGTTTCCTGCTCTCCAAGGGCCACGGGCCGGCCGCCTACTACGCGGTGCTCGCGGCCAAGGGGTTCATCCCCGAGGAGTGGCTCGACGACATGGGCGGCTGGGACAGCCCACTCGGGCACCACCCGGACCGGACGCTGATCCCGGGCGTCGAGATCGGCACCGGCTCGCTGGGCCACGGTTTCGGCCTGGCCGTCGGCGTCGCGCTCGGGCTGCGGGCACAGGGATTCCTCGACACCCGGACGTTCGTGCTGCTCGGCGACGCGGAACTCGACGAGGGATCGAATCACGAGGCGATCGCGTACGCGGCCGCGATCCGCCTGCCGATCACCGCGATCGTCATCGACAACCGGTCCGCGACACACGGCTGGCCGGGCGGCTGGTCCGGGGCGCCCACCTGGAGCAACGCGTACATCGACGTCTCCGGCGAAAGCGAAGGCGGCGGCAATGGCGATGGCGATGGCGGCGGCGAAGGCGGCGGTCCGCACGCCGGACCGTTCGTGGGGATCCCGGCCCGGTTCCCGAACTGGAGCGTGTCGGTGGTCGACGGGCGGGATCACGACGAGATCGAGCGGGCTCTGCGGGTCGTCTCCGACCGGCCGCACCTGGTGGTGGCAACGGTATGAGGGAGACGTTCATCGACACGACCACCGCGATCCTGGACGACGACCCGCGTACCGCCCTGGTGGTCGCGGACATCTCCGCGGCGTCGTTCGCCACCGCGCAGCGCCGGCACCCGGACCGGGTCTTCAACGTCGGCATCCGGGAACAGTTGATGGCCGGGGTGGGCGGCGGGCTCGCGCTCACCGGGATGCGGCCCTACCTGCACTCGTACGCGCCGTTCCTGATCGACCGGGCGTACGAGCAGATCAAGCTGGACCTCGGGCACCAGGACACCGGCGCGGTGCTGGTCAGCATCGGGGGGTCGTACGACGCCGCGCCCGAGGGCTACACCCACCAGTCGCCGGGTGACGTGGCGCTGCTGGACACCCTGGACGGGTGGACGGTGCACGTGCCGGGGCACCGTGACGAGGTGGGCCCGCTGCTGCGGGCGGCGGCCCGGCACGACGATCGCGTCTACGTGCGCCTGTCGGTCCAGGAGAACGGTCATGCCTACCCGGACGGCGGCAGCCTGCGGGTGCTGCGGCGGGGCGGGCCGCTGGTGGTGGCGGTCGGGCCGATGCTGGGCCCGGTGCTGGAGGCGACCCTCGGCATGGACGTCACGGTGGCGTACACGAACACGCCCCGGCCGCTGGACACCGACGGGCTGCGTTCGCTGATCGAGGGCGAGATCGTGATGGTCGAGCCGTACCTGGCCGGCACCTCGGCGCATCTGGTCGCCGACGCCCTGAACGGGCTGCCGCACCGGTCGCTGCATCTGGGCGTCGGCCGGGCCGAGGTCCGCCGTTACGGCGACTGGCGCGACCACGCCCGCGTGCACGGCCTCGATCCGGCCGGGCTGCGCCGCTCGATCGGCGACTTCCTGTCCTGACCGTTCCGGGGACGCTGGGCTAGACCAGCGCCGGCTTGCAGACGAACGTGTCGCGGAGCAGCTGCTCGGTACGCCACACCGTGTCGGAGTCGCCGAGCCGCATCCGGAGCCGTTCGCGGACCCCGTCCATCGCGGTGAGGGCCAGCTCGATACCCGGCTTGGACAGGTCGAGCCGCCAGGTCACGTTGCTCACCTGGCGCAGGTGCGCGTTCAGGTGCAGGCGGGTCCGGTGCAGTGGCCGGGTGTCCTGGGTGATGACCAGGCGGCGCCGGGTCAGCAGCAGGAACCAGTCGCCGGAGAGTGGCGCTCCGGGGCGCACACAGCGGGCCACCAGGGTCGCGGGATCGTCCGGGTCCACGCAGTTGCGGAAGATCGGAAGGTGCCGGCCGGCGGCGGGGAGGGCCGCGGCGGCCTCGGCCGCGGGGTGGAACGTACTGGCGAACACGTCCATGCAGTGTTAACGGAAGATGAATGGCGGAGGAGTCGGCCCGCGCCACTGAATATCGAATTACAGCAGGCCGGACGAGTTGGCGTGAATCATTCTGAGATAGTGATGCGATGCAATGGCGCGTCAAACCGGCCCTGCCGGTGTCCAAACTGATCGCCGCGGTCGCCCTGCTGGTGCTGGCCGCCGGGTTCGCCGAGGGAGATCCGGTGCGCTGGGCGCTCGCCGCGGTCACCGCGACGGGCCTGACCGTCTGGGCGGCGCGCGATCTGGTGGTTCCGGTCCGCCTGGCGGCGAACGGCGACGGCATCACGGTGGTCACCGGATTCGCCCGGCGCAAGCATCTGCCCTGGTCGAAAATCGAGAGGGTACGCGTGGAGCGCGCCAATCGCCGAGTGTTCCGCGGCGACGTCCTGGAGATCGACGCCGGTGACACCATCCACACGTTCAGTGCGCACGAGCTGGGCGCCATGCCGGACGACGTGGCCGTCTCCCTCGCCGACCTGCGCGCGGTCAGCTGAGCAGCGCCGTCGTCCGGACGACGGCCGCCGCGACGATCAGCAGCAGGATCACGGCGCAGCCGGCGGCCTGCTTGATCGAGCGGTGCGGCATCCGGGAGTAGGCCAGCACGAAGGCCGTCGCGCCTCCGACCACCAGCCCGCCGAGGTGACCGGCGATCGAGATGTACGGAATGGTGAACGTGTAGATCAGGTTCACCACCAGCATCGACGTCATCGAGCTGTTGTCGCGCAGCAATCGGCGGTTGATCACGATGGTTGCGATGACCAGGCCGAACGTGGCCGTGGAGGCGCCGGCGGACGGCTGGTTGGGCGCCTGGAAGACATAGGCCGTCACGTTGCCGCCGAGACCGGCCAGCAGGTAGAGGGCGGCGAACCGCATCGGGCCGAGCTGGCCCTCCAGATAGCGGCCGACCTGCGCCACCAGCATCATGTTGAGCAGCAGGTGCACCACGCCGTAGTGCAGGAACATCGCGGTGACCAGCCGGTACCACTCGCCTTCGGCGACACCGTGGATCTCGCCGCCGTAGGTCGCGAGGCCGAGCACCTCACCGAAGTCGGTGAGCGGGGTGCCGGTGCCGAGCAGGCCGAAGAAGCCGCCTCCACCGGCGATGGCGGTCGGCCCGCCGAGGACCGCCGAGGCGATCATGACGAGCGAGTTGACCGCGATGATCCCGGTGGTGACGTAGCCGAGCTGGCCGGCGCGGCTCCCCCCGAAGGCGGTGCGCGCCGGCCGCTGGCTGCGGCGGCCCTCCTTGACACAGTCGGGGCAATGGTGACCCACGACCGCGTCGTTCATGCAACTGGTGCAGATCGGACGCTCACACCGGCTGCACGAAAGCAGGGTCTCTCGTGACGGATGGCGATAACACACCGGTGCCGTCGACGGAGCCTCACTCATGGCACAAAGGTACCTTGAGCGTTCAGCCGCGCGTGATCTCCACCCGCTGGATGACGACGTCCTCACGGGGACGGTCGCCGGGGCCGGTGGGGGTGTTCGCGATCGAGTCGACGACCTTCGCGGACTGCTCGTCGGCGACCTGACCGAAGATCGTGTGCCGGCGGTTCAGGTGCGGCGTCGGCGCGACCGTGATGAAGAACTGCGAGCCGTTGGTGCCCGGTCCCGCGTTCGCCATGGCGAGCAGGTAGGGCCGGTCGAAGAAGAGCTCCGGGTGGAACTCGTCGCCGAACTGGTAGCCCGGGCCGCCACGACCGGTGCCGGTCGGGTCACCCATCTGGATCATGAACCCGGGGATGACCCGGTGCGAGATGGTGCCGTCGTAGTACGGCCCACTGCCCGGCTGGTTGGTCCGCGGGTCCTTGTACTCCTTGGTGCCTTCGGCCAGCTCCACGAAGTTGCGAACGGTCGCCGGGGCGTGATCCGGGAAGAGCTGAACCCGGATCGCGCCGTGATTGGTGTGAAGGGTGGCGTAAAGGTTCTCGGCCACGGGTACTCCCGTCTGCGGTGAACGGACTGTTCTCGTGCAATTCGGATCCTCCCCCATGTCGTGGATCCGGCGGCGCGGGGGTACCCGAGAAGGCAACATGGCCTGAAGAGACCACAGGAGGTGGGCACCGGTGTTCGCAACGATTCGCCGTCGGAGCCGGAAGGCGCGGATGCGCAACGAGCTCGGGCAGAGCGTGGATCACTTCAAGCGCGCGGCCTCGATCGCGGCACACGAGACCAGCGCGACCGTCACACCCAGGATCACTGCCGCTCGAGATCGGGTTCAGCCGGCCGCCACGGCCGCGCGGGACGCCGCCTCGCAGAGCTGGGACAGCGCCCTCGCAGCGCTGGTGGCCGCGTCGGAGAACGTCCGGCAGGCCGGCAAGACCGCCAAGAAGGCCAGCCGCAAGGAGATGAAGCGGGAGCTGAAGGCGGAGCGGAAGCAGGCCCGCAAGCTGCAGAAGAAGGCGGACAAGGCGGTCGGGCGCAAGAAGAGCCGGACCGGGCGCATGGCGGGGTACGCTCTGCTCGGCACCGCGGTCGGGATCGGCGCCGCGTATGTCGCCCGCCGTCGCCGTGAAGCGCAGTGGGAGGAGTACGAGCCCAGCACCCTCGGTGGCGGGGCCGACGACGCCGCTTTCGAGCCGATGGAACCGACCGTCTACACGACCTCCAACGGCACCGTGACCGATCAGAGCAAGCAGACCCCTCGGTAACCGACTACGACGACCGGCCGGCCCGGACCGGATCCAACGCCGGTCCGGCCGGCAGGTACGCGACGAACTGGGCCGGAACACGTACCGGCCGGGCGTTCGCGTACCCGAGGCGGGCCGGCACGTCGCGCCCGGCCAGCGGATAGAACCGGCCGGAGTCGGTGACCAGGCCGACCGTGCCGCTGCCGGCCGGGGCGTCCGGTGACGCGGCCGCCTCGACCAGCGCCCCCTTGCCGCGGGCGATGTGCACCAGGTCGACGCGGGCCCCGGTTCCGGGCGCGCTGCCCGCCGGGTAGGTGGTGTTCACCCGGAGCGCGTCACCGGTGGAGCCGACGCACGCGTTCTTCGGCGCCTCGCCCAGTGTGGGAACGGAAGCCGGCAGCCCTTCTCCGGTCTGGCCCAGACCCAGGCCCACCCGCGAGTCGGGCAGCTCCAGGAACTCGGCGCCGACGGTGATCGGCGACGACAGGTTGTAGACGGCCGCCAGCAGCCGCGCCTGCATCACGGTCAGCGGCGCGATGCCGTCCGACAGCACCAGCGCGAAGGTCTTGCCGTCCGCGGTGAGGACCTGCCCCACCCTGCGGCCGTCGATGGCCGACGGTCGCCGGAAGTTCGGAATGGTGGGGGCGTCCAGGTCGGGGCCGGCCGGGACGGCGTCGGCCCAGGCGGCGGAGACCTGCCAGGGGCGGGTGCCGTACCAGCCGAGGGCCCGCTGCACGGCGTCCACCCGGGCGGCCGGGATCAGGAAACGCTTGCCACCGTGCACCAGATGCGTACGCCCGGCGGTGTCCCGGACCAGCAGCCCGGACGCCGGCGCCGTGCCGCCCGCCGGGGTGGCCCCGATCAGCAGGGTGCTGCGCGGCGGGCCGCCGGACGTGTCGGTGCACACCGACCAGGCGCCACCGAGCAGGTCACCCGGCGCGGGCAGGGCGTCCGGCGCGTCGGGGATGCCGAGCGGCTCGCCCAGCGGCACCTTCGCCAGCTCGTCGGCCGGAACGGTCTTCAGCCGCGTCGGGTTGCCGGTGGCCAGCAGCAGACCGGAGGTGTAGTTGAGCACCGGATGCAACTTGCCGTCGGCGGGCAGATAGACGTACCTCGCTCCGGTCTTCTTCTCGACCAGCACCGAGGTGGCGTCGGTGGCCTTCGCCATGGTGTGACCGGTGAAGAGCCCGTACGCCGCGAAACCACCGACCGCGAGGGCGGCGACCAGCAGCCCGACCAGGGCCGTGGCACCGGCCCGGCGCAGCGGGGAACGATGCGGGTCCGGGTCGTGCGACACCAGCGCCGCCACCACACGCTGCACCGAGTACTGATACGAGTGCAGCTCATCCTGACGCGACGGCACCCCGACACTCTAGGGGTTCCGGCCGATTCGCGTGGGGTCAGAGCCAGCCGTTACGCCGCAGCGCCCGGTAGAGCAGCACGGTGACACCGGACAACAGGGCGATCAGAGCGGGATATCCGTACCTCCACTCGGTCTCCGGCATGTAGTCGAAGTTCATGCCGTAGACCCCGGCGAACGCGGTCCACACCGTGGCGATCGCGGCCCACGAGGCGATCTTCCGCATGTCGTTGTTCTGGTCCACGGTCACCTGTGCGAGGCGGGCTTGGAGGATCGAGTTGAGCAGGTCGTCGTAGGAGGAGACCTGCTCGACCGTACGCGTCAAATGGTCTTGAACGTCCCGGAAGTAGCGCCGGATCTCCTTCGGCACCACGCCCTGGCTCGACGTGATCGAGGCGAGTGGCCGCTGCAGCGGCACCACCGCCCGGCGGAACTCCACGAGCTCCCGCTTGAGGTGGTAGACCTGCTGGATCGGGGCGCTGCGCTCGCGGGAGAAGACGCCCTCCTCGATGATGTCCAGGTCGGCCTCGACCTCGTCGGCCACCTCCAGATAGTGGTCGACCACCCGGTCGGTCACCGCGTAGGCGACCGCCCACGGCCCCTGCTGGAGCAGCACCGCCCGCTGGCTCTCCAGGTCGGCCCGGACCGGCGCCATCTCGGAGGCGTCCCCGTGCCGGACCGTGATCACGAACTGCTCACCGATGAAGATCATCATCTGGCCGGTCTCGACCACCTGCGAACTCTCGGTCAGCTCGGCGTGCGGAACGTACCGGGCGGTGCGCAGCACCAGGAAGTGCACGTCGCCGAACTGCTCCAGCTTGGGCCGCTGCTCCGCCTTGACCGCGTCCTCCACGGCCAGCTCGTGCAGGCCGTAGGTGCGGGCGATGCCGGCCATCTCCAGTGCGGACGGCTCGTGCAGACCCAGCCAGACGAAGGCGCCCTCCCGCCGGCAGGCCTCGGCCAGTGCCTCGTCCGGGCTGAACTCGCCCGGCATCCGGCGGCCGTCCGCGTACACCCCGCAGTTCACCACGGAGGTCGGCGCGCTGTCGTCGGAGTCGCCGCGCTCGGCGTGCTCGCCGTTGTGCAGCAGCCCTCTCATCCGGGCCGCCCAGGCCGCTCCGAGGGGCCGGCCCCGGGTCCAACCACGTTCCGCCATGCCAACCTCCCCCGGGGGACGACAAACCAGCCGAGGGTACCCGCGCCGGGCGAACCTCAGCTCACCCGGCGCACGGATACGTCAGCCGCGAACCTCTTCGATCGCCTCGGCGATCCGTCGCACACCCTCGTCGATCTGGTCGACGGTGACCGCGGAGTACGCCAGCCGCAGCGAGCTCTTACCGCCCGCGAGCAGGAAGTCGCTGCCCTTCACGACCGCGACACCCTTCTTCATGGCGGCCGGGAACAGCTTGTCCACGTCGACGTCCGACGGCAGGTCGACCCAGAGGAAGTAACCGCCGTCCGGCTCGGTGAAAGTGGCCCCGGGGATGTGCTTGCGGATCGATTCGGCCAGCACCCGCGCCCGTTCGCCCAGCGCCTCGCTGACCGTCCGGACCGACTTCTCGATGTCGCCGGAGACGCAGAACTGGTGGACGATCGCCTCGGACACCATGCCCGGAGAGATGTAGAGGTTGGTCGCCTTCTTCGCGATCGCGTCGATCAGCGCGGCCGGGCCGACCAGGTAACCGACGCGGACACCGGGGCAGACCGTCTTGGTGAAGCTGGAGGCGTGCACGACCAGGCTGTTCGTGTCCATCGACAGCATCGACGGCAGCGGCTCGCCACGGAACCGGATGTCCACGTACGGGTCGTCCTCGAAGATGATGAACTCGTACTGCTCGGCCAGGGCCAGCAGGCCGCGCCGCTTCTGCTCGGAGAGCGTGACACCGGCCGGGTTCTGGTAGTTCGGAATGATGTGCGCCAGCTTCGGCCGCACCCCGGACTCGAGCAGCGCGCGCAGCTCCTCGACGTCGATGCCGTCCGGCCGCACCGTCACCTGGTGCACCTTGGCGCCCAGGTTCTGCAGGTTGAGCAGCGTCCGGTCATACGTCGGCTTCTCCACCACCACGTCGTCGCCGGGCTTCACCAGGTGGCCGAAGAGGAACGCGTCCGCCTGCAGCGAACCGTTCGTGACGATGACCTGATCCGCGGATACGTGGTGCTTGTCCGCGATCCACTTCCGCAGCGGCAGGTAGCCGACGGAGGTGCCGTAAGCGGTCACACCGGCCGGGTCCGCGTCGAAAGCGCGGGCGGCGGCGGCCTTCAGGCCCTCCACGTCGACGATGTCCAGGGAAGGGGCGCCACGGGCGAAGGAGATCAGCTGCTCAGCGGTCATGCCCATCAGCTTAGAAGCCGGGTCTATACCATTTCCCCAGCGCCCCTCGCGAATCCTACGGATGGGACACAAGCCGCTATCCTCGCTGGGCACCTCTCACATCGCTGGAAGGAACCACCCCCATGATCGGTCTGGTACTCGCCGCCGGGGCCGGGCGCAGGCTTCGCCCGTACACCGACACGCTCCCGAAGGCGCTGGTCCCCGTGGACGGGGAGACCACGATCATGGACATCTCGCTCCGGAACCTCGCGGGCGCGGGCCTCAAGGACGTGACCATCGTCGTCGGCTACTGCGCCGGCGCGGTGGAGGAGCGCGTCGAAGGCTTCGAGCGGAAGTACGGCGTGAAGATCTCCCTGGTTCACAACGACAAGGCCGAGGAGTGGAACAACGCCTACTCCCTGTGGCTCGCCCGGGACCACTTCGCCCAGGGCGCCCTCATGGTGAACGGCGACACCGTGCACCCGGTCAGCGTGGAGCACACCCTGCTGGCCCAGCGCGGGCCGAGCATCCTCCTCGCCGTCGACACTGTGAAGAAGCTGGCTGACGAGGAGATGAAGACCGTCTTCAATGAAGATGGCCAGCTCACCAAAATCACGAAGCTGATGGACCCGGCCGAGGCGTACGGGGAGTACATCGGCGCCAACATCATCGAGGCGTCCGCGGCCGGCAAGCTGGCCGACGCGCTGAAGGCCACCTTCGAACGCGACCCCAACCAGTTCTACGAGGACGGTTTCCAGGTGTACGCCGACCGCGGCGGCGAGGTCCGGGGCGCCCAGATCGGCGACGTCTCCTGGGTCGAGGTGGACAACCACGAGGACCTGGCGAAGGCGCGGGACATCGCATGCCGCTACTAGCCCGTAGCGTCCAGACCCCGCTGCACATCGAGGTGCGGCGGGGCGCGGTCGCCGACCTCGGCAAGATCCTCGCCGACGGCCGGATCTCCTCCGGCGGCGAGGTGGCGGTCGTCGTCGGACCGGGTCTCGGCGAGCAGGTCGTCGACCTGCTCCGCCCCTCGCTGACCTCCGCCGAGATCTTCGTGACCGGCGGCGGCACCCTGGACGCGGCGCTGGAACTGTCCGGCAAACTGCGTTCCGGCCACTTCGACGCGGTCGTCGGCATCGGCGGCGGCAAGACCGTCGACACCGCCAAATACGCGGCGAGCCGCTGGGGCCTGCCGATGGTGTCGGTCGCGACCAGCCTCGCCAACGACGGCATCGCCTCACCGGTGGCCAGCCTCATCAACGACGGCATCAAGGGGTCGTACGGGGTGCACATCCCGTTCGGCGTCGTCGTCGACCTGGACTTCGTGGAGAACGGGCCGGAACTGGTCAACCGGGCCGGCATCGGCGACGTGATCAGCAACATCAGCGCGCTCGCCGACTGGGAACTGGCCCGCCAGGTGCGCGGTGAGCCGGTCGACGGCCTGGCCGCCTCCCTCGCCCGGATGGGCGCCGAAGCGGTGCTGACCATGCCCGGCGACATGTCCGACGACGCGTTCGTCACCGTGCTCGCCGAGGCGCTGATCTCCAGCGGTCTGGCGATGGCGGTCTGCGGCAGCAGCCGGCCCTCCAGCGGCGGCTGCCACGAGATCATGCACGCCATCGACTCGCTCTTCCCGAACACCGCCTCACACGGCGAACTCGCCGGTCTCGGAGCGTTGTTCTGCACCTTCCTGCGTGAGGACGAGCGACGGCTCAAGCAGATGTCCGACTGTCTGCTCCGGCACCAGCTCCCCCGCACGCCGTCCGACGTGGGGCTGGACGCCGAACAGTTCGTCCAGGCCGTCGAGTTCGCGCCGCGGACCCGCCCGGACCGCTACACCATCCTGGAACACCTCGCCATGACGCCGGAACAGACCCGGCAGAAGCTGGCCGAATACAACGATGCCCTCGCGATCCTCTGAATCCGGCACCGGCCGCCCTCCCGTCGGGGACGGCCGGCCACCGACGGCCCGGTCCGTTCCGGTTCCTCCGGCGAATCCCACCCGGATCGACAACCCCGGCGCAGCGCCCGCCGCCGGCTCGCCCGGCCCGTCCGGCACACCCCTCAGCGGTACGCCCACCGCCGCCGACTACTACGCGGTCAACCGTGGCGGTGGCCTCTTCAGCGAGGCGATCAGCCAGCGGATCGGCGCCCGGATCGCGGTCCAGGCACACAAACGCCGCCTCACGCCGACCGTGCTGACCATCCTCAACCTGGGACTCGGCTGCCTGACGTCGTTCGTCGTCATCGCGGCCGCCGGCCCGGTCGCCGGGGGCAGCATCTGGGCCGCGCCGATCGGCCTGCTCGCGCTGATCGGCTGGCAGATGGCGTACGCGTTCGACTGCTCCGACGGTCAGCTGGCCCGCGTCACCGGCCGGTCCAGCCCCGCCGGCGGCCGGCTCGACGTGCTCTGCGACGTGGCCGTCCAGGCGTCGCTGGTGGCGGCGCTGTCCGCGACCGCCGCCGCCCAGGAACCGGACACCCCGGCGTGGCTGCTCGCCGCCTTCGCCGCCACCTGGATGGTCAACCTGGTCACCTCGGTCATGCAGACCGGCAGCCAGGCCGCCAGCATGGTGACCAGCAGGTCCCTGCCGGTTCGCGCCGCCAAGCTGGTCCGCGACTACGGCGCGGTGATCGCCCTGGCCGGTGTGGTCCTCACCGTGGCGCCCCAGTTCGCGGTGTGGTTCGTCGCCCTCTTCACCCTCGTCAACGGTGGCTTCCTCGCCGCGAGCATCGCCTTCGCCGGCCGCGAGTCCCTGAAGAGCTGAGTCGGCCGGCTCGGGGGCTGCTTCATCGAGAGTTGCGGCAGCCCCCGAGCCGGCAGTACCCACGAGCTCAGCCCGGTGGGCGCGGCACGGGCTTGAGTGGGCAGGTGCTCGCGTGGGGCGGGCGGGACTGCCGTTGTCTTCGGGGCGGCGAACGCCGTACCGGGGATGGGGTTATCTGTGGGCGTGGCGTGACATGTCCGCGTAGATGGAGATCAAGCGGGGTGTGAGGACGTCGGGGTGGAAGTGGTGCTGGTAGCGGGCTCGGGCCGCCACCGCCGCCGCGGGCGCGCCGGCTCGGGCCAGAGGGAGCGCGGCGGCCAGGGCGACGGGGTCCGGATCGGCGAGCCAGCCGGCCGCTTCGGGACCGGAACCGATCATGTAGGGGATGCCGCCTACCGCAGTACCCAGGACCGCGCGGCCCGTCGACATCGCTTCCAGAATGACCGTCGGCAGGACGTCTTCCCACGTGGGGACGGCGATCACGACCGCTGAGGCTTGGCGGGCCGCGGCCATCCCGGCGCGGTCCAGCGGACCCAGATAGGTGACGTCCGACCGTTCCCGATCAGCTTGCTCGGCCAGCGGCCGGAGTTCGCCGTCGCCGGCGATGCGCAGCGTGCCGAGGCTGCCGTCCGGGTGCCGGCGCCAGGCGTCGAGGAGCAGGCCGAGGCCCTTCTCGGGGGAGAGCCGCGCGCCGTAGAGGAACCCCTCACCCAGCGGTGCGGGGGCGCCGGGGTCGGGGAGGCCGTTCGGCTTGATCACGATGCGGTCGTCCGGGATGCCGTAGTCGGCCAGATGCGCGGCGATCTTGTCGGTGAGCGCGATGTAGCGGTCCACCGAGCGCCAGGTGGGCCGGTGCACGGCCAGCGTGGTCGCCATGATCGCGCTCTGCGCCGCCGAGCCGCGGTAGCAGCGGTTCTTGACCGCCGGCCAGCCGAGCAGCTTGCCACGGCAGTCCCGGCAGTTGTGCCCGTCCCGGAAGTACAGCCCCGACGAGCAGACCTGCCGGTAGTTGTGCACGGTCTGCACCACCGGGACGCCGTGCGCGTGGGCGGTCCGGATCACCCACGGCGAGAGCAGCGGGTACGGGTTGTGCAGATGCAACGCGTCCGGTCTCTCCGCCGTCAGCAGGGCCGCCAGATCACGCTGGGCCTCGGCGCCGTAGACCGGCGAGATCGGCAACAGCGCCTTCCGCGCCGCCGACAGTGAATCGATCGAGTCGGAACTGCGCTGAAACGGCACCACCTCGACGCCGGCCGCGCGAAGCTGGCCGATCTCCGTGTCGACGATGACGTTCTCGCCGGAGGGGATCGCCTCGCGGTACCGGTTGTGCGCTACCACCACCTTCATGGGGCTGGAGCCTAATGGTCCGAACCACGGGGCTCGTTTCGCTCTCTCCTCGTTCGGACGCCGAAACGCTACCGTGAGGGAATGCCCGAACTCCCCGAGGTCGAGGCGCTCGCGGCATATCTGCGTGAGCGGGCGGTCGGCCACACCGTGCAGCGCTTCGAAGTAGCCTCGTTCAGCGCGCTGAAGACTTATGATCCGGCGCCCTCGGCGATCGCCGGCACGCCGCTCTCCGGAGCCGGCCGGCACGGCAAGTTCCTCGACGTCAGCCTCGGCGACGACCTGCACATGGTCGTCCACCTGGCCCGGGCGGGCTGGCTGCACTACCGGGACTCGTTCAAGTCGCCGGCCCCGCTCAAGCCGGGCAGCGGGCCGATCGCGGTCCGGGTGCGGCTGGACGACGGCTCCGGGTTCGACCTGACCGAGGCCGGCACCCAGAAGTCCCTGGCCGTCTACCTGGTGCGGGATCCGGCCGAGGTGCCGGGGGTGGCCCGGCTCGGCCCGGACGCGCTGGCCGTCTCCCGGGACGAGTTCGCCGACCGGCTCCGCGGGCGCAACGGGCAGGTCAAAGGGGTGCTCGTCGATCAGGAGGTGCTCGCCGGGATAGGGAACGCCTACTCCGACGAGATCCTGCATGCGGCCAGGTTGTCCCCTTTCGCGCTCACCGGAAAGCTGACCGAGGATCAACTGGACGCGCTCTACGCCGCGATGCGGGAGATCGAGACGGACGCCGTGCAGCGATCGGTGGGGCAGAAGGCCGCCGAGCTCAAGGGCGAGAAGAGGGCCGGGATGCGGGTGCACGCGCGGACCGGGCTGCCCTGCCCGGTCTGCGGCGACACGGTCCGCGAGGTGTCATTCGCGGACAAGAGCCTGCAATACTGCGCGACCTGTCAGACCGGTGGAAAACCGCTGGCCGATCGGCGGCTCTCCAAGCTGGTGCGGTGATTTTGCCACGAAATCATTACCGTGCGTACATGTAAGGATTGCGGCCGTGACGTCACCTTCTCTCCGGCCGATCCATCGGTATAGTGGCCCGGTCCATGGCAACCGTTGTGACGCGAACGGGTAGCGGCGGACCCGCCGGCGATCCCAAGGTCGTGGCGGTGCGTAATCTTTTTCCGGATGCGGGAGGACGTAGGCGAAGTGACTACTAGCCTGCATCGCCCATCTACCGACAGCAGCCGGAGCAGACCCGTGCGGTACGAGAGCTTCGAGTGGCAGGAACAGCCACCGAGCAACGGGGTGCCCCGAAACGCATGGAGCCGGCCGAGCCGCCGCCTTTCCCGCTGGCACCGGCCGTACACCTTAGCGCTGATCGTCCTCGATCTGCTCTCGGTTCTCGGCGCGAGCTACATCGCCAGTTTCCTCGAGAAGTCGCGGGCCGGTTTCAGCAACTCGGAACTGTTCTTCCTCTTCGCCTACATCGTGCTGCCCCTCGGCTGGCTGCTCCTGCTCTGGACCAACGGCACCTACGACCGCCGTTACCTGGGCCTGGGCAGCGAGGAGTTCAAACGCGTCGTCCGCGCCTCGGTCACCGTGGTGGCCTGCGTGTCGCTGCTGGCCTTCGCCACCAAGACCGACCTGTCCCGTGGGACGGTCGCCACGGTGTCGCTGAGCGCCCTGCTGCTGATCCTCCTCAGCCGGGTGACGGCCCGGCAGGTCCTGCACTTCGCCCGGCGCAGCACCGGCCACGGCGCGCACCGCATGGTCCTGGTCGGCACACTGCCGGAGGCCCTAGAGGTCTACACCGCGGTCACCCGCAGCCCGGCCGCCGGTCTCATCCCGGTCGCCATCCACCTCACCGACGGCTACGCGGCCGCCCGCGGCATCGAGACGCCGGTCCCGGTCTACGCCGGGCGTGACGTGCTGTCGCTGGTCCGTGAGGTCGGCGCCGACACGATCGCGGTCTGCGGCTCGGCCAGCGCCGAGCCCGGCGAGCTGCGCCGCCTGGCCTGGCAGTTGGAGGGCACCGGCGTCGACCTGGTGGTCGCGCCGCAGCTCACCGACATCGCCGGGCCGCGCGTGCACATCCGCCCGATCGAGGGCCTGCCGCTGCTGCACGTCGAGGAGCCCACGCTCTCCGGCCCCGGCTGGCTGGTGAAGAACCTGATGGACCGGGTCGCGGCGGGTCTCGGCCTGCTGTTGATCAGCCCGATCCTGGCGTTCATCGCGATCGGCATCCGGCTCTCCGACCCCGGCCCGGTCTTCTTCCGGCAGACCCGGGTCGGCCACGACGGCCGCACCTTCCGGGTGTGGAAGTTCCGGACGATGTACGTGGACGCCGAGGAGCGCAAGGCCACGCTGGACGAGCTCAACGAGTCCGACGGCATGCTCTTCAAGATGAAGCAGGACCCGCGCATCTTCACCTTCGGCGCGAAGCTGCGGGCCACCTCGATGGACGAGCTGCCTCAGCTGATCAACGTGCTGAAGGGCGAGATGTCGCTGGTCGGCCCGCGCCCGCTGCCCGCCGACGACGGCGACTACCTGGGCGACGTCCGCCGGCGGCTGCTGGTCCGCCCCGGCATGACCGGCCTGTGGCAGGTGAGCGGCCGCTCCGACCTCTCCTGGGACGAAGCGGTCCGGCTGGACCTCTACTACGTCGACAACTGGTCGCTGACGTATGACCTGGGCATCCTGTGGCGCACCATCTGGGTCGTCCTGAAGCGCAAGGGCGCGTACTGAACAGCCGGACCACGTAGGCCGTGCGGCGGCAAGCCGCCCGGCCCGCGTCGTGCGGCGGCAAGCCGCCCGGCCCGCGTCGTGCGGCGGCAAGCCGCCCGGCCCGCGTCGTGCGGCGGCAAGCCGCCCGGCCAGGCCGGCCGCTGGCGCGTCCAGAACACGAGCCCCACCGGACGTGCGTGAGCGGTTGCGCTCCCCAACCCGCGTGTTGATTTCGGGTGCGATCCGCACCCGAAATCAACACGCCTCAGTGCTTTCCGCGGAGCGTCCTTGGCGTGCCGGGCATCGAGGCGTCAGGATCTGTCCCGTGGCCGGTCAGATCGGAAGCGCGGTGGCGGTGCTCGCCGTGCTCGCCGCGCTCGGCACCGCGGTGGTGGCCGTGCTGCGTCTGCGGGCCCGCCGGGGGATCGCCACCGCCATGCAACGGGCCACCTACGACGTCCTGCACACGGCGTCACTGGCGGCGGAACCGCTGCGAGCCGGGCTGAGCACGGCGACGGCCGGTAAGGCGGTCCGGCACCTGCGCTACCTCGTGGGCGCCGTCGGGCTGGCGATCGTGGACGGAACGGACTGTCTCGCCTACGACGGGCGGGGCGGGCACCACACCGAACAGCTCATCGCGGCGGCCCGGCGAGCGGCGAGATCGCGGCGCTCCGTCGTACTCAATGGGTCTGATCTGGTTTGTGACCGGGTGGATTGCGTGGTTCGCGGCGCTGTGGTGGTGCCGCTGAGCGGATCCGACGGTCAGCCGGACACCGTGCTGGTCGCGGTGGCCGACGAGCCGCCGGCGCCGGGCCTCGTGCAGGCGACGCTGGAGACCGCGCGATGGGCCGGTTCGCAGTTGGCGCTGGCCGAGCTGGACTCGTCGCGGGAGCGGCTGGCCCGGGCCGAGGTGCGTGCGCTGCGCGCCCAGATCAGCCCGCATTTCATCTACAACGCGCTGACCGCGATCGCCTCGTTCGTGCGCACCGACCCGGAGCGGGCCCGGGAGCTGATCCTGGAGTTCGCCGAGTTCACGCGCTACTCCTTCCGGGCGCACGGTGAGTTCACGACACTCGCCGAGGAGCTCCGGTCCATCGATCGATATCTCACCATCGAGCGGGCCCGGTTCGGTGACCGGTTGCAGGTGCGGTTGCAGATCGCGCCCGAGGTGCTGCCGGTCGGTCTGCCGTTCCTGTGCCTGCAGCCGCTGGTGGAAAATGCGGTCCGGCATGGTCTGTCCCGAAAGACCGGTGTCGGTATGGTGAGCATCGAGGCGCGCGACGCGGGCGCGGAGTGCCACATCACGGTCGAGGACGACGGGGTCGGCATGGATCCGGAGGTCTTCGGGCGAGACGGTTCGGAGAGTGAGGACGGGCAGCACGTCGGGCTGGTCAATGTGGATGAGCGCCTGCGCTCGGTGTTCGGCGACCACAACGGCCTGATCGTGGAGACGGCCCCCGGAGCGGGTACGAAGGTGAGCATGCGGGTGCCGAAATTCCATCCCCAGGTCCAGGCGTCGGCGTGAGCGGGTTCGAGGAGCTCACGCGGCGCCGGAGCGCAGCGGAGGGGCTGACATGAGCCTCGTGGTGCTGGCCGTCGACGACGAGCCGCCGGCGCTGGACGAGCTGGCGTACCTGTTGAACGCGGACGGCCGGGTGGCACACGTGCACCGGGCGGGCGACGCCACCGAGGCGCTGCGGGTGCTGCGGGACACCGAGGTGGACGCGGTGTTCCTGGACATCCGGATGCCCGGCCTGGACGGCATGGAGCTGGCCCGGATCCTGCGGCGGTTCGCCCAGCCGCCGGCCATCGTGTTCGTGACGGCGTATGACGACGGCGCCGTGGACGCGTTCGATCTGGGGGTCACCGACTACGTGCGGAAACCGGTGCGGGCCGAGCGGCTCGGCGAGTCGCTGCGCCGGGTGGCCGGGCTGCGGTCGGTGCCGCCTCCACCGCCGGACGAGCCGGCCATCCCGGTCGAGTTGGCCGGCTCCACCCGGATGCTGCCGCGCTCGTCGGTGCGCTGGGTGGAGGCGCAGGGCGACTATGCCCGCCTGCACACCGGGGACGCCTCCCATCTGGTCCGGGTGTCGCTGGCGACGCTGGCCGAGCGCTGGGCGAACGCCGGTTTCGTCCGGATCCACCGGTCGTTTCTGGTGCAGTTGCGCCTGGTGACCGAGTTGCGGCTGACCGGTTCCGGCTATGTGGTGGCGGTGGACGGGGTGGAGTTGCCGGTCAGCCGGCGGCACACCCGGGAGCTGAAGGATCGTCTGATTCGGGCCGCCAAGCACGACTGGACCCGTTAATCCACACGGTTATCCACAGGCCCACAGCTTTCTCCACAGAGTTATCCACAGGCCCTCCCCACCTCACCATTTCCTGCCAACCACGATCCGGTGACGCCGCGCCCGCGGTCCGGGGCTGAAAGATCCATCTCCACAGGTTGTTCACAACTCCACCGCCGAGTCTGCCCAGGCGGTCAATAAGCTGCTGGCCACCGGCCGGTGGGCCACGGGGGCGCACCGACCGGAAGCCAGGGCTACGTGAACGGGGTGACGGCGGCGTGGGGACGATCGAACGGCGGATTCTCGTCGTGGAGGACGAACGGGCGATCGCCGACGCCGTGGCGGCCCGGCTGCGGGCCGAAGGCTTCCTGGTGCAGGTCGCGGGCGACGGACCGAGCGCGGTGGCGGCGGCACGGCAGACCCCGCCGGACGCGATCGTCCTGGACGTGATGCTGCCCGGCTTCGACGGCCTGGAGGTGTGCCGCCGGATCCAGGCCGAGCGGCCGGTGCCGGTGCTGATGCTGACCGCCCGCGACGACGAGACCGATCTGCTGGTCGGGCTCGCGGTCGGCGCCGACGACTACATGGTCAAGCCGTTCTCGATGCGGGAGCTGGCGGCCCGGGTGCACGCCCTGCTGCGGCGCGCCGAGAAGGCACAGGTCGCGGCCCGTCCACAGCCCCCGACACTGCGCTTCGGTGACCTGGAGATCAATCAGGGGGAGCGGCGGGTGCTGCGCGGCGGCGCCGAGGTGCATCTGACACCGACCGAATTCGATCTGCTGGTGCATCTGGCGGGGCGGCCGCGTACGGTGCTGCCCCGGGAACGGCTCCTTGCCGAGGTGTGGGGCTGGGCGGACACTTCGGGTACGCGTACGGTCGACAGCCACATCAAGGGCCTCCGCCGGAAACTGGGCGCCGACCTGATCCGCACCGTGCACGGGGTGGGGTACGCCCTGGAGGTGGACCGGTGAGCTCCCGCCTGATGCTGTTCGTCCACAACCTGGTGGCGCCGGTTCTCGCGTACCTACCCCGCCCACTCGACCCGGTCCGGTCGATCAAGGCGAAGCTCTCCCTGGCACTGGGTTTCGCCGGCGGCGTCGGCCTGCTGGTGTTCCTGTGGGCCATCGACTTCTACCGGGTCGACGTGCTGTGGATCGCCATCGCGGCCGCACTGGGCCTGGTCACGCTCCAGGTGATGGCGCACGGCGCGACGGTGCCGCTGCGCGAGATGACGGTGGCGGCCCGGGAGATGGCACGTGGTGACTACACGCGACGGATCCGGACCCGGTCGCAGGACGAGGTCGGCGAGCTGGCCACCGCGTTCAATCAGATGGCCGCCGATCTGGCCGCCGCGGACCGGCAGCGCCGGGAGCTGATCGCCAACGTCTCGCACGAGTTGCGTACGCCGATCACCGCGCTCCAGGGTCTGCTGGAGAACATCGTCGACGGGGTGGCCGACGCCGAGCCGGAGACGATGAGGACCGCCCTGGCGCAGACCGAGCGGCTCAGCCGCCTGGTCGCCGACCTGCTGGACCTGTCCCGGACGGACGCCGGGGTGGTGCCGATGCGGCGTGAGCTGATCGACGTTCCGGCCTTCCTCGACGAGGTGATCCGCGAGGCGACGGTCAACGCCGGCGGCACCGGCCACGACGTGCGTTTCGAGGTGTCCGCACCCCGGCTGCTGATGCACGGCGACCGGGAGCGGCTGCACCAGGTCTTCGCGAACCTGCTGGACAACGCGGCCCGGCACAGCCCGCGCGGTGGGCTCGTGACGGTCCGCGCGGAACGCCACGACGACCACGTGGTTCTCGCCGTCACCGATCAGGGGGACGGCATCCCGCCCGCGGAGCGCGAGCGGGTCTTCGAACGCTTCACCCGGGGCGAGCGGGCCACCGGCGGCGGAACCGGGCTTGGCCTGGCGATCGCCCGCTGGGTGGTGCAGCTGCACCGCGGCACGATCGCCGTCGTCGAGCCCGACGACCGGAGCGGCTGCCACATACAGGTACGACTCCCGCTGCAAGCGGTCTGAGGGGATGAGCGACATGTCTACGGCCGTCAACCAACCATCCACCGGACAAACAGGACAGCTGCACGGGCCGTGGCCGGCTCTCACCCTGCTCGGCCGGCAGTGGCCCGGACCGGGACGCCCGGCCTCGCCGGCCACCGTCGTGGCGGTCCTCGCCGCCTCCGTCGTCGCCGCGCTCAGCGTGCCGCTGGACCGGGCCGGCCTCGGCTGGTTCGTCACCGCCCTGGCCGGCACGGCGGCCCTGATCGTGGCCCGTGTCGTCCGGGCCCCGGAGGCGATCCCGGCGGCGGTCCGGCGCGATCCCGGCCCCGGCTCGTGGGACCGGTTCTTCTGGGGCACGGCCACCGTGGTCCTGCTGGCGACCGGCACCTTCCGGGCGGCCGGCTGGCTGTTCGCGCTGTGCCTGCTGACGGCGACGCTGACCGGCGCGCTGGCGATCACCCACGGCCGGTCGCTGCGGTCGGTGGCACTCACCTACCTGCTGGCCCCGGTTGCCGCCACCCGCGGTGGCCTGTGGCTGCTGCGCGGGATGGCCCGGATCCGCGGCCGGGGCAAGGCCGGCGCCCCGCTGCGGGTGCTGGCCACCGTGGCGGTGTCGATCGCGCTGCTCAGCGTCTTCGGCGCACTGTTCGTCTCGGCCGACGCCGCGTTCGCCCGGATCTTCGAGGCGGCGATCCCGGAGGTCCAGCCGATCACTCTGGTCCGGTGGGTGTTCGTCGGTGGCGTCACCACGGCCGCGCTGGCCGCCGCCGCGTTCCTGCGGGCCGCCCCGCCGGCCGCCGACGACCTGGACCGCGCCGAGGGCCGCAAGGTGAACCGTCTGGAGTGGGCAATCCCGCTCAGCCTGCTGGTGCTGCTGTTCGCGGCGTTCGTGGTGATCCAGCTGACCGTGCTGTTCGGCGGCGACCAGCACGTGGTGGAGACCGACGGGCTGACCTACGCCGAGTACGCCCGCAGCGGCTTCTGGCAGCTCTGCGCCGTGACCGGCCTGACCCTGGTGGTGCTGGCCGGAGCGGCCCGGTGGGCGCCGCGCACCGAACGGGCCGACCGGATCCTGCTGCGTGTGGTGCTCGGCGCCCTGGCCGCGCTCACCCTGGTCATCGTGGCGTCGGCGCTGCACCGGATGAACGTCTACACCGACACTTACGGGCTGACCCGGCTGCGCCTGCTGGTCGCCTGCTGCGAGGCATGGTTCGGGCTGGTCCTGGTGATGGTGCTGGTGGCCGGCATCCGGATCCGGGCGCCGTGGCTGCCCCGGGTGGCGATCGCCGCCGGTGTGCTGGCGCTGCTCGGCCTGTCGGCGGCCGACCCGGACGGCCTGATCGCCGAGAACCACGTGCAACGGTACGAGCAGACCCAGCGGATCGACCTGCCCTACCTGTCGGACCTGTCCCCGGACGCGGTGCCGGCCCTCGCCCGGCTGGACGACGAGGCGTACCGCTCCTGCCTGCTGATGGTGATCGGGGAACGCACCCCGGAGGACGACTGGCGCGGCTGGAACCTGGCCCGCTCGACGGCCCGCGATCTGATCGCCGAACACCCCGAGGACAGTCCCGGCTGGTGCTGGGAACAGGTGACCCGGTATTGACAATCGGCGCGGGACGGACAGACTGCCGAACATGGCCGTCGATCCGTCCCCGCCCGCCCGGACCCGGGTGGTGCTGGCCGACGCCGCCACCCGGCGCAGTGCGGCCGACCGGGCCGGCACCGACCTGGCCGAGCAGACCCCGATCGGTGAGGCGCTGGTCAAAGGCCTGGTCCGGGCACAGTTGGCACTCGCGCTGCGGCTCGCCCTGGTGGTGGCGGCCGGCCTCGGAACGCTGCCGTTGCTGTTCGCCGTGGCGCCCACGGTCGGCAGCGTCAAGGTCTTCGGCGTCCACCTGCCGTGGGTGCTGCTCGGGTTGCTGTCGTTCCCGTTCCTGGTCGGGGTGGGCGCCGCCTACGTCCGCTGGGCGGAACGCAACGAGCAGGATTTCGCGGCGCTGATCCGCAGGCCGGAGCAGTGAACCCGTATCTGGCGCCCGGCCTGGTCCTGGTGGTGCTGCTGACCGTGGCGATCGGCGCGTACGGCCTGCGTTTCGCCCGGACCACATCGGACTTCCTGGTCGCGTCCCGGTCGGTGAGCCCGTCCTGGAACGCGGCCGCGATCAGCGGCGAGTACCTGTCGGCGGCGTCCTTCCTCGGGGTCGCCGGCCTGGTCCTGCGGTACGGCGTCGACGTCCTCTGGTACCCGGTCGGATTCGCGGCCGGCTATCTGGCGCTGCTGCTGTTCGTGGCGGCCCCGCTGCGCCGTTCGGGCGCGTTCACCCTCCCCGACTTCTGCCAGGTCCGGCTGCGGTCGCTGGCGCTGCGCCGGCTGGCGACCGCGTTCGTGCTGTTCATCGGCTGCCTCTACCTGCTGCCGCAGTTGCAGGGGGCGGGGCTGACGTTCAGCACCCTGACCGGCGGCTCGTACGCCTGGGGCGCGCTCGTGGTGAGCGTGGTGGTGACGGCGAACGTGGCGTTCGGCGGGATGCGGGCGATCACCTTCGTGCAGGCGTTCCAGTACTGGCTGAAGTTGACCGCGCTGGCCGTACCGATGATCTTCTTGATCCTGCAGTGGCAGTCGGACGGCCGACCCGAGGTCACCCCACCGGCCGGCGCGGTCTTCCCGGCCGCCACCACCGTGGTGGTGGAACAGGACGCGCTGCTGGACGGCGCCCGCCCGGTCGAGGCCGGGGAGACGCTGTATTTCGCGGCCGGTGACCCGGTGCCGACGGTGAGCACGGTGGACGCCGAGTTCGGTGAGCCCTGGCTGCTGCCCGGCGAGGGCGGCCTCTTCACCACCTATTCGCTGATCCTGGCCACGTTCCTGGGCACCATGGGGCTGCCGCACGTGCTGGTGCGGTTCTACACCAATCCGGACGGCGCCTCGGCCCGCCGCACCACGCTGGTCGTGCTCGCCCTGGTCGGCCTGTTCTACCTGCTGCCGACCCTGTACGGGGTGCTCGGCCGGATCTACACCCCGCAACTGCTGATGACCGGCAACACCGACGCCGTGGTGCTGCTGCTGCCGGAGGCGGCGCTCGGTGACGGCCACCTGGGCCGGCTGCTCGGCGCCCTGGTCACCGCGGGCGCCCTGGCCGCTTTCCTGTCCACCTCGTCGGGCCTGCTGACCAGCGTCGCCGGGGTGATCTTCACGGACGTGCTGCGCTCCGGGCGCAGCGGCTCGATCCGGGACTTCCGGATGGCGACCGTGCTGGCCGCGCTGGTCCCGACCACCCTGGCGCTCTACGTGTCCGACATGGACGTGTCCCGTGTCGTCGGGCTGGCTTTCGCGGTGGCGGCCTCCAGTTTCTGCCCGCTGCTGGTGCTCGGCATCTGGTGGCGGCGCCTCACCGATGCCGGGGCGATCGCCGGGCTGGTCACCGGCGGCGGTGCGGCCATGGTGGCGGTGCTGGTGACGGTGCTCGGCCCGCCGCTGCCGAGTGCGTTCGCCGAGTTCGTGGGCCAGCCCGCCGCGTGGACCGTGCCGCTGGCGTTCCTGGTCATGGTCGGTGTGTCGCTGCTGACCGGGCGCCGGGTGCCGCCGGACGTGGGCGCCACGATGCTGCGGCTGCACGCTCCGGAGTCCCTGCGTACGTGATTCGGGCTGTCATCGAACGGGTGGGCCGACCGCCCGGCCTGCTCGGGTGTTCCCAGAGCAGGCACGGCCCGATACGTTCAGGAGGATATGAACATTCCGGTACAACGCCCGCCCAGCGAGGGCGGCACGGCGGCGATGTCGCTGCGCGGGCTCGTCAAGCACTTCGACACCCGGCTGGCGGTCTGCGGGGTGAGCCTGGAGGTCCCGGCCGGGTCGTTCTTCGGCCTGCTCGGCCCCAACGGCGCCGGCAAGACCACGACCCTCTCCATGGCGGTGGGCCTGTTGCGGCCCGACGCGGGTCAGGCCGTCCTTCTGGGGTACGACGTCTGGCACTCCCCGGCCGAGGCGAAATCCCTGGTGGGGGTGCTGCCGGACGGTGTGCGGATGTTCGACCGGCTGACCGGGGCGGAGCTGCTGGCGTACCACGGTCTGCTGCGCGGTATGCCGGCCGACGTGGTCGACCAGCGTGCCCGGGATCTGCTCGACGTGCTGGAGCTCGGCACCGGCAACCGCACCCTGGTGGTCGACTACTCGGCCGGCATGAAGAAGAAGATCGGCCTGGCCTGCGCGCTGCTGCACGCGCCGAGACTGCTGGTGCTGGACGAGCCGTTCGAGGCGGTCGACCCGGTGTCGGCCGCACTGATCCGCGACATCCTCCAGCGGTACGTGTCGGGCGGCGGCACGGTGGTCTTCTCCAGTCACGTGCTGGAGGTGGTGGAGCGGCTCTGCTCACACGTGGCGATCATGTCGGACGGCGTGCTGCGGATGCACGGGGCGCTCGCCGACGTGCGCGGCGAGCGCTCGTTGCAGGAGGTCTTCGTCCAGGTCGTGGGCGGCCGGGTGGCCACCGGGTCGGAACTGGCGTGGCTCTGACGCCGGGCTCCGGACGGGTCCCGGTCCGGGTCTTCGTCCGGCTCAAACTGCGGATCACCGGCAACAGCCTGCGTGGCCGCCCGGCCCGGATCGTGATGTTCGTCCTGGGTCTGGTCGCGGCGTGCGGGTTCGCCATCCTCGGGTACGCGGCCTTCGCCGTCCCCGGCCTGCTCGGCCGGCCCGCGGCCGCCGCCGTGCTGTTCCCGTTCGGCGGCGCGCTGATCATGCTCGGCTGGGTTTTTCTGCCGCTGCTGTTCTTCGGGGTGGACAACACCCTCGACCCGGCCCAGTTCGCGCTGCTGCCGTTACGCCGCCGCACCCTGATCTCCGGGATGACCGCGGCCGCCCTGGCCGGGCTGCCGGCACTGGCCACGCTCGCCGCGACGGCCGGGACGGTGGACTCGGCGGCCCGGCTCGGCGGTGTCGGCGCGGCCCTCGCCGCCCTGCTCGGCATCGTCTGCGGGCTGCTGCTCTGTGTGCTGCTGAGCCGTGCGGTGATCAGCGCCTTCGCCACCGCGCTGCGCTCCCGGCGGGCCCGTGACCTGGCCACCATCATGCTCGCCGTGGTGACCGCGTCGATCGGGCCGATGGAGCTGGCCCTGCTCGGGCTGCTGAACCGGGCGGACTGGGACGCGGTCGCCGGGATCGCCGAGGTGACCGGGTGGACGCCGCTCGGCGCCCCGTACTCGATGGGTGTCGATGTGGTGGCGGGCCGCGCGTGGGCCGTACCGCTGAAGGTCTTGATCGTCCTGATCGCCGCCGGTGGCCTGCTGCTGTGGTGGAGCCGCACGCTGGAGCGGGCGATGGCCGGGGCGGCCGGCGGCGCGGTGCCCGGCCGGGCGATGGCGCCGGACCCGCGCGCGCCGGTGACGCGGCTGCTGTTCCGGTGGTCGCCGCGATCCAGGTTCGGCGCGCTGACCGCGCGTGAGATCCGCTACTGGTGGCGGGAGACGCGGCGGCGGGCCGCGCTGGTCACCCTGGGCGTGGCCGGCGTCTTCCTGCCGATCACCGCGGCCTTCGCCGGTGGCGGCGAGGGAGCGACCGGCATGGCTTTCGTCGTCGGCGCGATCGCGCCGGTGGCTCTGGCCAATCAGTTCGGGTACGAGGGAAGCGCTTACGCCACCAACCTGGCCACCGGGGTTCCGGGGCGGCTCGAGGTGCACTCGCGGGCGGCGGCGCACGCCCTCTACACGGTGCCGACGCTGGTGCTCGTGGCGGTGGTGACCGGTCTGGTGGCGGATCGCCCGGAGGGGATCGCCGCCCAGTTCGGCACGCTGATGGCCACCTACGGCACGGGTCTGGCGCTGGTGCTGCCGATCTCGGTGCGGTCCGCCTACGCGCTGCCGGACACCAACGGCCCGTTCTCGCTCTCCTCCGGCGGCGGCCTGAGCAAGGCGCTGCCCGGTGCGGCCGCTCTGATCGGCGCGATGGTCGGCGCGCTGCCGGTGGTGTTGCTGGTCTGGATGTGGCCGTGGCTGGGGTTGCCGGTGGGCCTGGTCTACGGCGCGGCCGCCTACTGGCTGGGCGCGAACGTGGCCGGGCGTCTGCTGGATCGCCGGATGCCGGAGTTGCTGGCCGCGGTCACCCCCCGCTGACCGCTCAATGCGGTCTGCGCAGACCGTCCCGTTTCACGAAGATGACCCGCCGCTCGGTCGCCTCCCCGGTGGGCCCGAGCACGTAGCCGTCGATCCAGAGCCAGCCGTCGTAGGTGATCCGTGGGTCGACCCGGATCACCCGGAAGGTCAACGCCCTGCTCCCAGCAAACTGGACACTCGCCGCTGCCCCGATGAACAGCACCTCACCGGCTCGCGGCAACGCTTCACTGATGGTCCGCCTCCCATCCTGCGCCGCCTTCGACATTACACAAATTGTGTAATCCGGTGGCACCCCGTGGATCGTCCACTTTCGAGTCGGAATGGGGCAGCATGATCGGTCATGAGGGCCATCGATCCCGAGATACCCGACGACGGGCACCGATCCCGCCAGCGGCAACTCGCCGGTGATCTGCGCGCCCTGATCCTCGCCGGCGACATCGGCCCGGATCAGCGGCTGCCGAGCACCGCCGAACTGACCCGCCGGTACGGGGTCAACAACCAGACCGTCACCCGCGCCCTCGCCATCCTCAAGGCCGAGGGGCTGGTGACCGGCCACCGGGGAAAGTCGGTGACCTCCACCCGGCGCCGGCCCGCGGTGGTCCGGGCCGGTCATTACCCGGCGCCCATCGCGCCCGGCCGAGACGCCGTGTTCCAACTGCTCGAGGTGGCCGAGAGACCGGCCCCCGCACAGGTGGCACTGGCCTTCGGCATCGTGACCGGCACGCCGGTGCTCTGCCGGCATCAGATGCTCGTGCTGGACGGGGAACCGGCCGAGCTGGTCTGGGCGTACTACCCGGCCGAGGTGGCCCGGGGCACCGCGCTGGCCGAGGACCGGCGGATGCCCGGCGGCTCGCCGAGGGTCCTGGCGGCACTCGGCCACCCGTTACGGCACGCGATCGACCAGGTGTCGGTGCGGCCCGCCACGGTGGCCGAGTTCCTGGCGCTGCGACTGGCCGGTGACATCCCGGTGCTGCGGCAGTTCCGGATCGCCTACACCGGCGACGACCGGCCGATCGAGGTGACCGTGATGGTCAAGGCCGGTCAACAGTTCGAGATCCGTTACGAGCTTTCGGGACCCGGCTGACCGGCCGCTGCTCCGCGGCGGGCCGCAGGCCGTCCCGGCGGACGAAGATGCGCCGGCGCTGGAGCGCGTTGCCGGCCGGATCGAGCACGTAGCCGTCCAGCCACATCCACCCGTCGTAGGTGACCCGCGGGTCGACCCGGATGATCCGCAGGTCCAGCGCCCGGTCTCCGGAGAACTGCACGCTCGCGTCGGGGCCGACGTGGACGACGTCGCCGGGGCGGAGCATCACCTGAGTCATGCCTAGAAAATAGTTGTTGATCAATAAATCGGCATAGCGTCATGCGCGATCTGTAAACGAGAGAATGATCGGATGAATCCCGAGGAGCCGGGTGGGCGTATCCACTCCACCGATCCGTTCGCCGTCCCGGAGACCGGGAAGTCGCAGGTACGGCGTCTCCGCGGCCGGTTCGCGGCGACCGTGACGCTGTGGACCGCGCCGGGCCCGGCCGGGCTGACCGTCTCGTCCGCCGTGGTCGCCGACGGGGACCCCGGCCGGATGCTCGGGCTGATCGACGAGGAGAGCGACCTCTGGGAGGCGATCTCCACCGCCGGGCGGTTCGCCGTCACCCCGCTCGGCCCCGGCGACCGGCGACTGGCCGACCGGTTCGCCGGGCTCCTCCCCGCGCCGGGCGGCCCGTTCGCGGCCGGCGAGTGGCGGCAGACCGAGTTCGGTCCGGTCCCCGCACACGCCACCACCTGGGCCGGGTGCCGCCTCGAGGAGAGCCGTCCGTGCGGATGGGCGCTGCTACTCGACGGGGTGATCGAACGCGTCGAGGCCGGAGACGCCGGGTCGCCTCTGATCCACTATCGGGGCAGGTACACCGAACCGGCATGACTGCCGCTCAGCGCAGTCAGGCCGCCACTCAGCGCAGACCTCGACCGGCGGCCGGTGACGCGGCTCACTCCTTCGTACGGTGCCGGAAAGTCCGCCCCCACGAAGGTGGTGAAACCCCGTGCCGGCATCCGCCGAGAGATATCTCGAGGTGCAGAACTCCGAGGAGTTCGCTCAACTGCGCCACCGCTTGCGCAGCTTCATCTTTCCGACGACGGTCGCGTTCATCGTCTGGTACTCGCTGTATGTGCTGCTCTCCGCGTACGCGCGGGATTTCATGGGCATCAAGCTGGTCGGCAACATCAACGTCGCGCTGGTCTTCGGCGTCCTCCAGTTCGTCTCGACGTTCCTGATCGCCTGGTACTACTCGCGGTACGCGGCGCGGAAGCTGGACCCGCTGGCCGACAAGATCCTGCACGACATCGATGAGACGCCCGCGGCCGCCACCACCGCCGAGGGGAGCCAGGACTGATGGCTCCACAGCTCCTCGCCGCCGAGGCGTCCAGTTCCCGGTCGCTGACCATCACCCTGTTCCTGATCTTCGTGGCGATCACGCTGGGGATCACCGTCTGGGCCAGCCGGCAGACCAAGACCGCCACCGACTTCTACGCCGGCGGCCGTCAGTTCTCCGGCTTCCAGAACGGCATGGCCATCGGTGGCGACTACATGTCGGCGGCGTCCTTCCTCGGCATCGCCGGCATCATCGCCCTGTACGGCTACGACGGCTTCCTCTACTCGATCGGCTTCCTGGTCGCCTGGCTGGTGGCCCTGCTGCTGGTCGCCGAGTTCCTGCGCAACTCGGGCCGCTACACGATGGCCGACGTGCTCGCCTTCCGGATGCGTCAGCGCCCGGTGCGTACCGCGGCCAGCGTCTCCACCATCGTCGTGTCGGTGTTCTACCTGATCGCCCAGATGGTCGGCGCCGGCGCGCTGGTGTCGCTGCTGCTGGGCATCAAGCCGGACACCACCTTCCTGGGCATGGACGCGGACACCGCCAAGGTCGCCACGATCATCCTGGTCGGCGCCCTGATGATCATCTACGTGACGGTCGGCGGCATGAAGGGCACCACGTACGTCCAGATCGTCAAGGCGTTCATGCTGATGGGCGGTGCCCTGATCATGGTGCTGATGGTGCTGGCGCACTACAAGTTCAACCTGTCGGCGCTGCTCGGCGACGCCGCCGCGCAATCGGGCAAGGGTGACGCCTTCCTCGAACCCGGCCTCCGGTACGGCGTCGAGACGGCCGGCGACGCGGCGAAGACGTTCTACAGCAAGATGGACCTGCTCTCGCTGGGCCTCGCGCTGGTCCTCGGCACGGCCGGCCTGCCGCACATCCTGACCCGCTTCTACACCGTGCCGACCAGCCGGATCGCGCGCAAGAGCGTGCTCTGGGCGATCGGCATCATCGGCACCTTCTACCTGTTCACCCTGGCCCTCGGCTTCGGCGCGGCGGCCCTGGTCGGCGGCGCGAACATCACCGCCCAGGACAAGGCGGGCAACACCGCGGCGCCGCAGCTCGCCCAGCAGCTCGGCATCGAGTATCTCGGCGGCAACACCGGCGGCGCGATCATGCTGGCCGTCATCGCGGCCGTCGCCTTCGCCACCATCCTGGCCGTGGTCGCCGGCCTCACCCTGGCCTCGTCGTCGAGCCTCGCGCACGACTTCTACGCCAGTGTGATCAAACGAGGCACCGCGTCCGAGCGGCAGGAGGTCGGCGTCGCCCGGATCGCCGCCCTGATCATCGGCGCCGTCTCGATCGCCCTGTCGATCTTCGCGCAGAGCCTGAACGTGGCGTTCCTGGTGGCGCTGGCGTTCGCGGTGGCGGCGTCGGCGAACCTGCCGGCGATCCTCTACAGCCTGTTCTGGCGGAAGTTCAACACCGCGGGCGCGCTCTGGTCCATCTACGGCGGTCTCACCACCGCGGTCGTCCTGGTGTTCTTCTCGCCGGTCGTCTCCGGCTCGCCCACCGCGATGTTCCCGGATCAGGACTGGCAGTGGTTCCCGCTGTCCAACCCCGGCATCATCTCCATCCCGCTCGGCTTCTTCTTCGGCTGGCTCGGCACGGTCATCACCAAGGAGACCGACCCGGAGAAGTACGCGGAGCTCGAGGTCCGGTCGCTGACCGGGCACGGCGCACACTGAGACCCCACCCAGTGCACGGGCCGGCGTAGTCGCCGACGCCGGCCCGTGACCGCGCGACTACTCTCCTCCTACCTTCGTGCCGAAGCGTGCCGAGCCAATGGATCAGCGGCATCGACTCCGTAACCTGGATGGCATGTCAGCCACCACCTCCCCCAGCGGCAACTCTTCCGGACGAGCGTCCGTGCCCGGCCGTCCCGAGTCCCGGGACTGGTCCCCGCGAGGTGGATCCGGACCCGCCGGACCGGGCGGCCCCCGTGGCCCGATCGGTCCCGGCGGTTCGGGCCGCTCCTACCGCGGTCGTCGCCCGCGGCCCCGCTGGGGCCGGATCGCCCTGGTGCTGGGCGCGGTGGTCGTGGTGCTCGCCGTGATCGCCGGCATCGCGGCGTACGGCTACGTCTCCGGGCTCGACGACGATCTGAAACGGACCAACGCCTTCTCCGACATCACCACGGACCGGCCGGCCAAGACGGTCGAGGGCGCCTTCAACATCCTGCTGGTCGGCAGCGACTCGCGTGACCCGGACGCCAAGAAGGACGGGGCGAACCAGTGGCGCGCCGACACGCTGATCCTCATGCACGTGCCGGCCGACCACAAATCCGCGCAGCTCATCTCGATCCCGCGTGACCTGTGGGTGGTCATCCCGAGCGAGAACAACGCGCCGTGCAGCTCCGGCAGCCGAGCCAAGATCAACGCGGCGTTCGCCTTCGGTGGGCTGCCCCGCGCGGTCCGCACCGTGGAGTGCATGACCGACGTGCGCATCGACCACGTCATGGCGATCGACTTCGGCGGCTTCAAGGAGGTCACCGACGCGCTCGGCGGTGTCGACCTCTACGTGGAGCAGGACACCAAGTCCATCCACAAGCCGTTCCGCCAGTTCAAGAAGGGCATGATGCACATGAACGGCGCACAGGCCCTGGACTGGATCCGGCAGCGCAAGCAGTTCGCCCGCGGCGACTTCGCCCGCATGCAGCACCAGCAGGATTTCCTCAAGGCGATCATGGACAAGGCGGCGAGCAGCGGGACGCTGTCCAACCCGGCGAAGCTGAACGCGTTCCTGAACTCCGCGACGGCCGCCGTCACGGTCGACGAGAACTTCTCCCTCAAGGACATGGTTCTCCAGTTCCGCAGCCTGCGCGGCGAGAACCTGACGTTCCTCACCAGCCCGAACAAGGGCAGCGAGACGATCAACGGCCAGTCGGTGGTGGTCTCCGACCGGGAGAAGGCGCTGGCCCTCTACAAGGCGGTCGCCGACGACAAGGTGGACGAATGGCTCAAGGCGAACCCGGTGAAGAAGTAAGTATCGGCTGTCGGACAGCTGTGACTTCATCCTGAAACCCGAGAGATCTTCAGAGAACGCGGTTTCTGTCCGTAAGGTGATGCAGCCCCCGATCTTCCCAGGAGCGCTGCATGACCGTCGTGGATCACCGGCAGCCATCGCCGCAGGACGACGCCGACCGGCCCGAGGTGCCGGCGGCGCCGCCTGCCGTCCCCCGCAAACGGCGCTCGCCGCTGTGGGCACGGCTCACCACGACATTCGGCGCGGTGCTGCTGGTGGCGAGCGCCGGCGGGCTGGCCGGCGGCAAGATCATGATCGAGCAGACCACCTCGACGATCGCGGTCCGTGACCTCACCGGCGACGCGAAGAAGACCGTCGAGGAGGGTGGCGGCAGCACCCTCGAGGGCCCGATCGACATGCTGCTGATGGGCGTGGACAAGCGGGAGAGCTGGTCCGACGACACCCTGCACGCGGACACCATCATCATCCTGCACATCCCGGCCACCCACGATCAGGCGTTCCTGATCTCGGTGCCACGGGACACCGAGGTGAAGGTCCCGGCGTTCACGCCGAGCAAGTACGAGGGCGGGACGGTCAAGGCCACCGAGGCGTTCTACTGGGGCGCCCAGAACGGCGCCGGCGCGTCCGGTGGCGCGCAGTTGCTGGCCAAGACGCTGAAGAACATGACCGGGATCAGTTTCGACGGTGCCGCGATCATCAACTTCGGCGGCTTCAAGAACGTGATCGACGAACTGGGCGGCGTGGACATGTGCGTCGACCAGCAGGTCAGCTCGAAGCACCTGGTGCTCGTCGACGGCAAGCCGATGTACCTGGCCGACGCGAAGAAGGCCGGCGAGTCCGGCAAGGCGGTGGTGCACAAGGTGGGCTGCCGGGAGATGGAGGGCTGGGAGGCGCTCGACTACGCCCGTCAGCGTTACGGCCTCGAGAACGGTGACTACGACCGGCAGCGCCACCAGCAGCAGCTGATCAAGGCGATGGCCACGAAGGCGTCCGAGGGCGGGATCCTCAGCAACCCACTCAAGATCAATCCGCTGATCAAGGCGGCCGGCAAGGCGTTCACCCTCGACACCGGGAAGATCGAGATCACCGACTTCGTGCTCGGGCTGAAGAACGTCGCGGCCAACGACCTGGTCCTGCTGCGCACCAACAACGGCACCTTCTCCGGCAACAGCAGCGGGCGGGAGGTGTTCAACGAGACCAGCCTGAAGATGTTCCAGGCCGTGAAGAAGGACACCCTCGCCGAGTTCGTCCTCGACCACCCGGACGTCATCGCCAACGAGAAGTAGCCCCCGCCACCGGAGCGGACCGAAGGCTGCCCAACTACGCTGTCTTCCGTGTTCGGACCTCAGGTTCCCAGCGTCACCGCTGATCAAGTCGCTCCCGGCGCCTACCTGCTCGACGTGCGCGAGCCGGACGAGTGGACGGCCGGCCACGCGCCCGGCGCCAATCACCTGCCGATGATGGAGATACCCGCCCGGATGGCCGAGGTGCCGTCCGACGGTGAGGTCATCGTCGTGTGCCGTGCCGGCGGCCGCTCCGGCCAGGTCGTGGCCTACCTGATGAACAACGGGTGGGACAACGTGCGCAACCTCGAAGGCGGCATGCAGGCGTGGGCCGCCCTCGGCAAAGACATGGTGAGCGAGGACGGGCAACCGGCCCGCGTCCTGTGACCGGGCACCGTCCCCTCGTCTTCGCGCACCGAGGGGGCGCCGACGCACTGCCCGAGCACACGCTCGGGGCCTATCTGCGCGCCCTCGACGAGGGCGCCGACGGCCTGGAGTGCGACGTCCGGCTGACCCGGGACGGTCACCTGGTGTGCGTGCACGACAGCCGACTGGACCGCACCAGCAACGGCCGGGGCCGGGTCAGCTCGAAGACCCTGGCCGAGCTGAACGCGCTCAATTTCGGCTCCTGGCATCCCGGTTACCCGGCCGACACCGAACTGCCCGACCTGTCCCGGCTGCTCACCCTGGAGCGCCTGCTGGACGCGATCCGGTCGAGCGGCCGCCCGGTGCGCCTGTTGATCGAGACCAAACACCCGTCCCGGTACGGGGCCGAGGTGGAGCGCCGGCTGATCCGGATGCTGCGGCACTTCGGTCTGGCCGAACCGAAACCGGACGACGACGTACAGGTGACGGTGATGTCGTTCGCCGCGCTCGCGCTGCGCCGGATCCGGGCACAGGCGCCCGCCCTGCCGACCGTCTACCTGCTGGAGCTGGTGCCACCGGGAGTCGGCCGTGGCCGCCTGCCGTTCGGGGCACGGGCCGCCGGACCCGGCGTCGACCTGGTCCGGGCGCGGCCCACCCTGCTGCCGGCGATCAAGGCGGCGGGCCATCAGGCGTACGTCTGGACGGTCAACGAGCCGGCCGATCTGGAGATGGTTCTGGAGCACCGCGTGGACGGCGTGATCACCGACCGTCCCCGGTTCATCCTGGACCACCTCGCGGGGATGTGACGTGCACCACTGGGTGCCGGTCAACCGCAGGGTTCGCTTAGGTTCATCTGCCCAAAAGCCGCCGAGCGAGGCAAACTCGCAGGCATGCCGGACCGTCCCGACTACGCGGCGCTGACCCGGGGTCAGATCGCGGTCCTCGACCGCGTCGACTCCGGTGAAGCCGGTCTGTCCGTGCTCCAGCAACTGGTCCGGCTCGCCGCGGAGACCCTCGGCGCCCACGCCGCCGGTTTCGCCGAACTCGCCGCCGACCACGGCCGGATCATCGCCGCCACCGGGGTGTGGGCCCGCGCCGTCGGCCGCCGGGTCGACCATCCGGGCGACCGGCTGCCCGACGACGAGTTCCTCCGCCTCGTCGACGGCGGCGACCCGCGGCGGATCCTCGGCGCCCGGTGCGCCGACGGCGAGCAGGCCGTCGGCTCCCTGCACGTCTACCTCGACGGCGAGCCCGGCCCCGAAGACCAGGACGTGCTGCGGCTCCTGGCCTGCCTGATCGGCCGGCTCTACGCGAAGCGCGCCGGCCTGCCCGCCCACGGTGCGCCCGCCCCCGAGCAGGCCCGCCGTGACGCCGACCGCGATCTCTGGCTGGCGGTCACCAGCCACGAGCTGCGCACCCCCGTCACCGTCATCAAGGGGTACGCGGACACGCTCACCAACCACTGGGAGACCCTCGGCGAACCCGGCCGGCGCGAGGCGGTCCGCGTGATCGGGACCCGGGCCGGTGAGCTGGCCCGGCTGGTGGACCGGCTGCTCTCCGCCGCCAGCGAGGAGGACGGCTCGGTGGGCGCCGCCCCGGCCGGTCCGTTCGACCTGGTGGAGGCGCTCCGCGAGGCGGTCGGTGAACTACCCGGCGACCTGCGTGCCCGGCTGCTGCTCGGGGATCTGCCGGCCGACCTGCCGAAGGCGTACGGGCACCGGGACTCGATCACGACCATCCTCACCGAGCTGGCCACCAACGCCGAGAAGTACTCGGACCCGGACGGCACGGTCGAGGTCTGTGCCGGCGCGGAGGACGACACGCTGCGGTTCCGGGTGTCCGACCGGGGCGCCGGGATCGCGCCGGAACACGTCGAGCACGCCTTCGACCGCTACTGGCAGGCCGATCCGGGACCGCACCGGCCCGGCGCCGGACTGGGTCTCTACCTGGTCCGGCGGCTGGTGGAGCGGCAGAACGGCTGGGTCTCGCTGCGCCCGCGGGAGGGCGGCGGCACGGTCGCCGAGGTGCGCCTGCCCCGGGCGTGACACTTTCCAGCGACACACCGGGGGTGGCCCACGTCACCGGTTCGCGGGAGGGACGCTTACGCTGGTTCCCCGTGAGCAAGCGTCGCAAGTCCCGCGAAACCGCACCGAAGACGAAGGTGCGCGACATCTTCGTCGCCCGGCCCTTCGAGGGCCTGGCCGACGAGCCGGAATGGGTAGCCCTGCGTGAGCTGGTCCCGGCCGCCTCCGCGCCGCTGACCTTGAAACCGGAGATCGTCGAGGAGTACGGCGACCGCTCGGTGATCCTCTCCACCGTGCTGCCGATGGCGTGGCCCGCCATGTCCCGCCGGGACGGCAAGATCTTCATCGGCCTCCAGCGGCACCTCCAGTCCGGTGACGTCTCCCGCGACCTGGCGGTCGCCATCCTGAACGCGCTGGCCACCGAGCCGGGCAACACCGTGTCGGTGCCGGCCCTTCCCGGTGCGGGCCCGCGCCTGCAGGACCTGCTGGTCGACGACCCGCTCGAGATCACCATGCAGGACGGTTTCGAGTACTGGCTGGACGCCGAGCAGATGCAGGACGCCACCGTGAAGGCGTCGCTGGAGCGGGCCAACGCCTCGATCTACCCGACCGTGCGGATGGCCGCGGCCCACGCCGCCTACTGGTGCCGGGTGGCGCCGGACAAGAGCCACATCCGCTGGGTGCTGGCCGAGCCGGAGGACCGGGCGCTGGACGCGCTGTCCCGGCTCTCCGCCGCCGGGGAACTGCTGCTCGGCGAGGACACCAAGTTCGCCGGCATGTTCCGGGCGCACGGTCTGCTGGTCCCGGTGTGGGACATCCCGGGCGAGCCGGAGGGCGCCGAGTTCGAGGCGGCGCTGGCCGACTTCGCCAAGCGGTACGCCGACATCCTCGCCGTCGACGAGCCCTTGGACGCCGCGGCCCGCCGCGCCAAGCAGGGCCTGATCGGCCGCCAGCTCACGTTGCGCTGAGCGCGTTGAAAGCGTGTTGATTTCGGGTGCGTACCGCACCCGAAATCAACACGCGGGTTTTGGGAGCGCAACCGCTCACGCACGTCGCGCGGTGTGGCTCGCGTTCTGGACGCGTCAGCGGCCTGCGAGACGCGCCGGGCCCTCGGCGGGAGCGACGGTCCGTACCCACCACCCCGCTACGACCTCCAGCTCTTGATCTTGATCTTCAGAGCGGGTCCCGTTCGATGGGGCAGCTCATGCATCGGGGGCCGCCGCGGCCGGAGCCGAGTTCGCTGCCTCTGATCCGGACCACTTCGATGCCGGCCCGTTCGAGCTGGGCGTTGGTCTCGACGTTGCGTTCGTAGGCGACGCAGAGCCGCGGCGCGATGGCCAGGGTGTTGTTGCCGTCGTCCCACTGTTCACGCTCGGCGGTGACCGGGTCGAGCCCGGTGTCGATCACCCGTAGTCGTTCGATGCCCATCGCCTCGGCGGCCGCTTCCAGGAACGGGCGGGGCGCACCGACCTTCTGCTCGGTGACGGTCCAGGCTTGCAGGGTGTGGGCGATGTTGGGGTACATCACCACGGCGTCGATGTCCACCATGGTGCAGACGGTGTCCAGGTGCATGGTGGCGCGCTCCTGGGCGATCGGGACTGCCAGCACGGTGTGCGCGAGGCCGGCGGCGATGACCCGCTGGGCGAGGCGTTCGGCGCCGGCCGGGGTGGTCCGCTCGCCGACGCCGATGGCCAGCACCCGTGGCGCGAGCATCAGCACGTCGCCACCCTCGAGGTGTTCCAGCGACGGGTCGAAGAGGAGCCCGGTCCCGGCGAACCGCGGATGATGCCGGTAGATGGCGTGAGTGAGGGTGGTCTCCCGGCGGCGGGCGCGCATGGCGAGGCTGGTGACCGCAACCCGGTCGCGCACCCAGACCGACGAGTCGCGGGTGAACAGCAGGTTGGGCAGCGGGTCGATGACGAACTCGTACCGGTCCATCATCTCGTAGACCAGACCGCCGCCACCGGACTTGATCTCCTCGTGCGCGAGCCCCGCGACGAGCACCTCGGCCAGCCGGGCCGGCTCCTGATCGGCCAGATAGTCGGCGACCGTGGCACGCAGCGCGTCGCCGAGCCGGCGGTCGGAGAGCACGCCGGCGGTCAGCTCGGCGCGGGCCTCCGGCAGGGTCAGAGTCTCGGCGATCAGGTCACCCAGATAGAGGACCTCGACTCCACGGCTGCGCAGAGCCTTCGCGAAGGCGTCGTGCTCCTCCTGGGCACGGCTCACCCACGGGATGCCATCGAAGAGCAGCGAGTCGTTGTTGCGCGGGGTCAGCCTCGCCAGTTCCGATCCCGGGCGATGAAGCAGTACGGTACGGAGGCGACTGACTTCACTGTCGACGTACACATGGCCGACGTTAGCCCGTACCGAGCGCTATCGGGCAGTGACGTTGTGACTAGATCTTGGGACAGTCATGCATCCGGCCGGGCAGAGGGATAGCTTGGGAAGGTGCGACGATGCACCATGCGAAAGAAGACGTTGTCGTGAATATGTCATTCATCCACACTCATTCCCTTTCTTTCCCACCCCGTCACCCTGTTCCGTAGGGGTACGAGCACGTACGGTAGTTGGAAAAGAGAGCCCGACTGACCTTTTGCCGGAGGTCTGCAGTGACTGTCTTCCCCGCCCGCCCCGCGCTGCCCATGTCGTCCCAAACCCTCGCCCCCGTCGACCGGAGCCATCCGACCTCCTTCTTGGAGGACACACAACGGATGACCACCCCGGCCGAGTGGGCCCGCCGTCGCCGCGCCGAGCGTGGTGCCCGCCGCATCGAGGCCGCCGGAGCGCGTGCGCTCACCCGCCTCGACCGCCTCGGGCCCAACTGGCACATCGTCGACTGGCCGCGGACCGACCTGACCAACGCGTACTACGAACCGAACCCGGCCGACGAGCGTGCCGGGTTCCTCGCCATCGGTCCCGGTGGCGTCTACGCCGTCACGGTGGCCGACCACGGCCGCTCCCGTGTGCTGATCGCCGGTGACGTGGTCCAGATCAACGGGAAGCGCCCGGAGTACGTTGCCGAGGCCCGTCGGGACGCACGCCGCGCCGCCAAGGCGATCTCCGCCGTCGTGGGTCTCAACGTCCCGGTCACGCCCGTGCTGACGTTCGTCGGCTCCGGTGTGATCAGCGTCCACGGCCTGCCGAAGGACTGTCTGGTCTCCACCGACAAGGAGCTCGACCGCCTCCTCATCGCCGGTGGCGGAAAGATCTCCCCGGCCACCGCGTCCAAGCTCACCGCTGTCGCCCAGCATCCGGGCACCTGGGCGAACGCGCCGTGGCGCCCGAACCATGACTACTCTTCGTACAGCAACGGACAGACGGCCGCTGACAAGCGGCTGAGCCGCCGGTAACGTTCCCTGCGACGCCGTCGCTGACCGACGTTCCCGCGCCGGTCAGCGACGTCCACAGGAGCGAGGAGGAGCCGGTGGCGCATGTTGAGCTCTCCCTCTCGGGAGCGTTCGTACCGCAGGCCCGCACGCCGTCCGAGGCTGAGTTCATCACCGGCGTCGAGCGCTGGACGATGACGGTCGCGGTGGCTGACGAGCCGTGCCTGGTGATCGACGCCGACGGCTCGATACTCGCGGTGTCGCCGTCCTGCAGCGAGCTTCTCGGCCTGGGCAAGCCGGCCGAGGCCATCGGTCAGCGGCTCAGCGCCGCGCTGCACCTCATCGACTTCACGGCCGGCGGTGGCCGGCTGGTGGAGCCCGAGGCGGACAACATTCCGCCGCTGCTGGCGCTGCGCAGCGAGCGGCTGGCCCGGGGCCTGATGCGGGTCGTGCCGGGTGACGGCGAGGCCGCGCTCACCGTCGACGCCATCTCGACACCTCTGCAGGCGGGTGACCGGATCGGGGGGACTCTGACCTTCCTGTCCCCGGTGCGGTACTGAAATCCTGTTCGCCCATGCCGGTGTGGTGTTCATTGCACTTGGCGGGCATTGGACGTTACAGATCCGCAACGTAGTCTGCGAACATGCTCGATCTAGACCTGTTACCGGGTGAATACGCGGTGTGTCGGCTTCCCGCCGGCTCCACCCTGCCCCCCTCGCTCACCGCGGGTCCGGACGACAAGAGCGTCATCTCGGTGACCTGGGGAGTCGACGAGCTCTCGGTGATCTGCCCCAACGACCGGGTGCCAGCGGACGCGATCGCCGACACGGCCTGGCGCTGCCTGCGGGTGGCCGACCTCAACCTGGCCATGACCGGGGTGCTGGCATCGCTGGTCGGGCCGCTGGCCGAGGCTCGGGTCAACATCGTCACCTTCTCGACGTACGACACGGATTATCTGCTGGTTCCCACCGTCCGGCTGACCGAGGCGATCAACACGCTCACCACCGCGGGCCATCGGATCGCCAGCTGACCCCTCGCCTCTTACCATGAGCGCGTGTCCCCCCGCACAGGTCCTCTTCCCCTGGTGGTGGGAGCGCTACTGCTGAGCGCCGCCTGCGGCGCCCCGCCCGAGGCGCTGCCCACCAGCCCTCCCCTGCCCCGGTCGAGCGCCAGCCTGCCGGCAGGCGGCCCGGTGCCGGCCGCACCGCTCACCCTGCCCACACAGACGACGTTTCCGGCGTACACACCGCCGACCCCGATCTACACGACGACACCGATCTACACGACGACACCGCCGCGGACCACCGTGCCGACGACCGTCACGTCCAGCCCGAGCCCGACGCCGTCGCACGCGCCCCGGTGCACCGGCGAACCGACCGCCGCGCAGCTCGTCACACTGCTCAAGAACAGCCCGGCCGTGCCGGACAAGAATCTGACGGTCACCGACGGGCCGTACTGCGCGGGCACGTGGAGTTTCGCCACCGTACGCCTCACCGGCGCCGAGTCCGCCGAGCCACTGTCGGTCGTCACCACCGGCAAGGGCGCGACCCTCACGCTCGTCACGGCCGGCACCGATGTGTGCAATCCGCGGGTCAGGGCGGAGGCTTCGGCCGGCATCCGGGTGCTGGCCTGTGGTGGGTGACTAGACTTTCGGGATGCCTGCCCGTTTCGCATACCTCGGCCCGGAGGGCACCTTCACCGAGGCCGCCCTGCGTACCATCCCTGCCGCTGAGCAGGGGGAGCGCACCCCGGCCCGGAGCGTGCCGGAGGCGCTCGAGGCGGTCCGCAGCGGCGAGGCGGACGCGGCCCTCGTGCCTTTGGAGAATTCGGTCGGCGGGGCGATCCCGGTCACCCTCGACGAGCTGATCACCGGCAGCCCGCTGATGATCACGCGGGAGGTGCTGCTGCCGGTCGAGTTCGTGCTCGGAGCGCGCACGGCGGCGCCGCTCGCCGCGATCCGGTCGATCGCCGCGCACCCGCAGGCCTCCGCCCAGTGCCGGCGCTGGCTCCAGGCGAACGTTCCGGACGCCGTCGTCGTCGACGTGCTGTCCAACGCCGCGGCCGCGATCAGTGCGGCCACCGGCGAGTTCGACGCGGCCATCTGCGCCCCCATCGGCGTCGGCCGCAACGGGCTCACCGTGCTGGCCGAGAAGATCGCCGACCGGGCCGAGGCGGTCACCCGCTTCGCGCTGCTCACCCGGCCCGGCCGCCCGGCCGACCCGACCGGGGACGACGTCACCTCGCTGGCCGTGTCGATCCGCCACGACCAGGTGGGCGCCCTGCTCGCGGTGCTCACCGAGCTGGCGGTCCGGGGCATCAACCTGTCCCGGATCGAGTCGCGGCCGACCGGCGAGCAACTGGGGACCTACGTCTTCTTCCTGGACTGCACCGGCCACGTGGCCGAGCCACGTCTCGGCGAGGCGCTGCAGGGTCTGCGCCGGATCTGTGCCGAGGTTCGTTTCCTCGGCAGTTACCCGAAACATCGCCTGCAGCCGGAAGCGCCCGTGGCGGCGCCGCCCGGCCTCTCCGACGACGATTTCGCCGGCTCGGCGGCGTGGCTGGAGCGGCTGCGCTCCGGCAGCTGACTCAGTCGTCGAACAGATCGCCCAGGATGCTGCCGCCGGAGCTCTTCTTTCCGCCGCCCACACCGGCGAGGCCGCCCGGCGGCTCCTCGGACGGCTGGACGATGACGAAGCCCTGACCGGCGAAGCTCATGGTGAACCGCTCACCCGTGGTCCGCCCGAGCAGCGTGCCCAGGCCCAACTGCTCGGCCCGGTGGTAACCGGTCTGCAGGCTGGCAGACCAGGCGATCGCGGCCTGCGGATCGACGTAGGTGGGTTGGTCGACGTTGAGCACCACGGGAGTTCCCTTGGTGGTGACCGCGATCCGGCCGTGACCGGAGAAGACACAGTTGAACAGGCCGGCGTTGGACATCATGCCGGCGCCGCTGACCATCTTGATGTCGTACTGGAGGGTCGAGTCGAAGGCCAGAACGTTCGCCCCGTTGATGGACAGGGCGTCACCCGGCTCCAGGTCGATCAGGTGGATGTCGGCGGCGTTGTCGGCGAGGAAGACGTCGCCCTGGCCACGGACCCGCATGAGCGGGACACCCTCACCGGTCAGCTTCTGCTTGAGAAACTTGCCGAGCCCACCCGAGCCGAGCGCCTCGAAGGTCACCCGGCCCTGGTACGCGACCATCGAGCCGGTCCGGGCGAGGAACTCACCGTTCAGCTCGGCCTTCAGAAGCTTCGAGTTCTGCAACCGGAGTCCCGGCTCGACGTGTTCCTTCTCCAGGTTCTCGGCGGAGAACAGTTCGCTGCGCATGGGCTCAGGGTAGGCCGCCCGATCAACCGATCAGCCCCAACCCAGCTCATGTAGCCGCTGGTCATCGATGCCGAAGTGGTGGGCGATCTCGTGCACCACGGTGATCGCGACCTCGTCGATCACGTCCTGCTCGGTGTCGCACACCTTGAGGGTGGGCAGCCGGAAGATGGTGATCCGATCGGGCAGCGAGCCGCCGTAATCCCAGCCACGCTCGGTCAGGGCGACACCCTCGTAGACCCCGAGCAGATCATCGCCGCCGCCCGGCGGAAGATCCTCCACCAGGAAGACCACGTTGTTCATCAACGACATCAACTCGACGGGCACCTCGTCGAGGGCCTCGCCTACCAACTCCTCGAAGCGTTCTGGACTCATGTCGACCGGCACGAGCCCATTGTGCCCGGGTTTCCGGCGCGACCGGTGCACGGCCGCGCCGGAAGCCTCAGGACAGCTTGGCGACCAGGCTGATCTCGGCGCCCGGGCTGAGCAGGCGCGAGATCGGGCAATTCTCCTTGGCGCCCTGGGCCAGTTCCTGGAACTTGGCGTCGTCGATCCCCGGGACGTCGCCGACCGTCTCCAGGTCGATGCGGGAGACGCCGAAACCGGCGTCGGTCTTGTCCAGGTGCACCTTGGCGACGGTCTCCACCGAGGTGGGCGTGAAGCCCGCGTCGGCGAGACCCTTCGAGAAGGCCATCGAGAAGCAGCCGGCGTGCGCGGCAGCGATCAGCTCCTCGGGGTTGGTCCCCTCGCCCTCCTCGAAACGCGACTTGAAGGAGTAGGCGCCCTGCAGGCCCCCCTTACCGGTCTTGACAGTGCCGGAACCCTCGGTGAGGTTCCCTTCCCAGCGGGCAGAAGAAGAACGAATAGGCATGACCCCGACGCTAGCCGATATCCCGCCCGTCGGTCCGCAGACTGGGCGGGTCATGATGGTTCACATGTCGCAGGATCTTCCGGCAGATTCGGTCATCTCGTTCGGCGCCCCCCGGCGGCGCGGCTTCCTCCGTGACCTTGGCACAGACCACCGATTGCCGGTGCTGACCGCGGCGCTCGCCGGGGTGGCGGCCTTCGGGTCGCTGATCTCCGAGTGGCAGATCACGGACATGAGATCCATCTCCACCGGCAACGCCGCGGTGCCCACCGCCCGGGTCGTACCCACCGGGCTGGTCGAGCTGGGGGTGTTCGGCACCGGCTACCTGGCCGGGCTGTTCCTGCTGGTGATCGCAGTCGTGCTGACCCTCTTCGGACCGTCCGAGAGCCGGCGGTACGCCCAGCTCACCGGCCTCGCCGCCGGTGGTCTGCTGCTCGCCGTGCTGGTGGCGCTGATTCCGGTGATCGGCGACACCAGCCTGCTCTTCCCGAAGTACTTCACCGTCGAACTGGCCAACGAGCAGCTCATGGTGACGCCCGGCCGCGGCCTGTGGTGCGCGTTCGCCGCGGTGGCTCTGGCGATGGCCGCACTTCGGCTGCCCGAGCGCCGCAGGCGTGAGATCACCGAACCGGCTCCGGCGGAGACCCACGACGGCGAGTCGCTCGAACTGAGCATCGCGCCGGCCGAGCCGTTCGCCGCGTACCCCGGCGAGCTGGATCAGCCGCACCGATCGTGACACCGGGGGATATCCGGGTGATGAACGGACCTGGACGCCGGTACGCTCGACAACCGTGATTGACCTGCGTCTGCTTCGTGACGACCCCGACCTGATCCGCGCGAGCCAGCGGCTGCGCGGTGAGTCCACCGAGCTCGTGGACGACCTGCTGCGTGCCGACGAGGAGCGCCGAGCCGCCACCCAGCGGTTCGAGACGGTCCGGGCGGAGCAGAAGTCCATCGGCAAGGAGGTCGCCAAGGCCTCCGGGGACGAGCGGGCCGCCCTGCTCACCCGGACCAAGGAGCTGGCCGCCGAGGTGAAGGCCGCCGAGGCCGCCGCCGGTGAGGCCGAGCAGGCGCTGCGCCGGGCCCACCTCGCCGTGCCGAACGTGGTGCGGGACGCCCCACCCGGCGGCGAGGACGACTTCGTCGTGCTGCGCGAGGTCGGCGACAAGCCGGAGATCGCCGACCCGAAGGACCACCTCGAGATCGGTGAGCGCCTGCGGGCCATCGACACCGAGCGCGGGGCGAAGGTGTCGGGCTCTCGGTTCTACTTCCTCACCGGGGTGGGCGCGCTGCTCCAGCTCGGCATGCTCCAGCTGGCCATGCAGCAGGCGGTGGAGCACGGTTTCACGCCGTCGATCACGCCGACCCTGGTCCGGCCGGAGTCGATGGAGGGCACCGGATTCCTGGGCGCGCACGCCGGCGAGGTCTACCGGCTGGAGGCCGACGACCTGTACCTGGTGGGTACCTCGGAGGTGGCGCTCGCGGCGTACCACTCGAACGAGATCATCGACCTGAGCGGTGGGCCGTCGCGGTTCGCCGGCTGGTCGTCGTGCTACCGGCGGGAGGCCGGTTCGCACGGCAAGGACGTGCGCGGCATTCTGCGGGTCCACCAGTTCGACAAGGTGGAGATGTTCTCGTTCTGCCGCCCGGAGGAGGCCGAGGCCGAGCACCTGCGGCTGCTCGCCATGGAGGAGGAGATGCTCGCCAAGGTCGAGATCCCGTACCGGGTGATCGACGTGGCGGCCGGTGACCTCGGGTCGAGCGCGGTCCGCAAGTTCGACTGCGAGGCCTGGGTGCCGTCGCAGGGCCGCTACCGGGAGGTCACCTCGACCTCGAACTGCACCACCTTCCAGGCCCGGCGGCTCAACATCCGCTACCGGGACGCGGACGGCAAGCCGCAGACCGCCGCCACGCTCAACGGGACGCTCGCCACCACCCGGTGGCTCATCCCGATCCTGGAGAACCACCAGCAGCCGGACGGGTCGGTGCGGGTGCCCAAGGCGTTGCAGCCGTTCCTCGGCCGCGAGGTCCTCGAACCCCGGTAGAAGACCGTAAAGATCCCGCAATCGATCGGCTACCAGTTGTCATAGCAGCTGGTAGCCGATCAGGTGTACCGTTCTCCTTCCGCCCTCCGCGGGGGTTCGCCGACCCTCGGAGGTTCCGATGCTCAAGCCTGGGCTCCCCAAGCTGATCGCCACTGACCTGGACGGCACCCTGGTCCGCAATGACGACACCGTCTCGGCGTTCACACACGAGGTTCTCGACCGGGTCCGCTCCGCCGGCATCCGGATCGTCGCCGCCACCGGCCGCGGCCCCCGCCTCACCTCACTCACCCGAAACGACATCCGCGTCGCCGACTACCTGGTGCTCGCCCAAGGCGGTTGGGTGCTCGACCTGGCGGACACCCGCTATCTGCGTCAGGCCCGGATGCCCGGCCCGGCGCTCGGTCAGGTCCTCGGCGCGCTGGAGTCGGTGGCCGGGCCGCTGTCGGTGATGTTCGAGGCGCTGGAGCACGACGAGTCCCCGCTCTGGGGCGACTACGACCCCACCTGGCGATATCCGGTCACCGTGGAGTCCCGGCCACGCTCCGAGTGCCTCGACGGCGAGGTGATCAAGGCGTTCGCCCGGTCGTTCACACTGGGCGTCGACGAGTTGCTCGCGGTGGCCCACCGGGTCGTGCCGCCGGACCTGGCGACCGTCACCCAGGCCGGCCTCGACTACGTGGAGATCTGCCCACCCGACGTCGACAAGGGCACCGGCCTGTCGGTGGTGGCCGAGTCCGTCGGGGTGGATCCGTCGGACGTGCTCGTCTTCGGCGACATGCCCAACGATCTGCCGATGTTCGCGTGGGCCGGCTGGGGGCGGGTGGCCGTGGCGAACGCTCATCCGTCGCTCCTGGCCGCCGCCGACGATGTGACGCTCACCAATGACGAGGACGGCGTCGCGACATACCTGGACCGGCTATTGTCCAGGTGATGGCAGACTTCCGGCTCGTCGCCACCGACATCGACGGCACCCTGATCACCAGCGACCGCAGCCTGTCCCCGGGCACCCTGGAGGTGCTGGAGCGGATCCCGGTCCCGGTGATCCTCGTCACCGGCCGCCCACTGCGCTGGCTCGACCAGCTCTACGACCAGCTGTCGGCGCCGCTGCCCGCCGTCTGCGCGAACGGCGCGGTCATCTACGACCCGCACACCGACGAGGTGCTGCGCGCCGACCCGCTGCCCGTCGACCTGCTGCTCGACGTCACGAAACGGCTGCGCGACGCCGTTCCCGACGTCTCCCTGGCTGTCGAAATCGACGACGGCCGCGCCTTCCTGCACGAGGAGACGTGGACCATCCGCTGGGAGCACGACCACCGGGTCCGGGTGATCGCCCATCCCGAGGAGCTGACCGCCATCCCGGCCGTGAAACTGCTGGCCCGCTCCGCCACCGCCGACCCCGACGACTTCCTGGAGCTGGTCAGCCGCACCCTCGGTGAGCGTGCCGAGGCGACCCGATCGTCCTCGTCGGCGCTCGTGGAGATCTCCGCGGCAGGCGTCACCAAGGCGGCCGGGCTGGCATGGCTCTGCGAACGGCACGGCATCACCGCCGACCAGGTCGTCGCCTTCGGTGACATGCCCAACGACATTCCGCTGCTCAGCTGGGCGGGCCGGGGTGTCGCCGTCGGCAACGCGCATCCCGCGCTGCGCGCGATCGCCGACGAGATCACGGGCACCAACAATGAGGACGGCGTCGCACGCTATCTGCGGACCCTCTTCAACCTTTGAGGGGTACGAGGTTCGCCGTCCCCGGCGAACCCGGGCCGTTCCGCCCGTTCCGCGTGTTCCCGATCGGGCGCGCAATGTGTGCGTGCACCGGACGGGAAGGCCCGCGGCTGATCGGTGTGCGTCATCGACCAGCAGGTTCAGCGCTGTTCCTGGGCGCCTCAGACGGCTGTCGGGCGGGAGCCGGGGGTGTGGTGGGTGAGGGGGCAGGGGCTTGCGAGGCCGGCCCACCACTCACGCCCGGAACGCGCGGCATGGCCTGGAGTCGCACGGGGGCCGCGCGGGCCATTCGGGACTATCCGAATTTTGCGGAACGAGCGACCCCGTACGATATAGCGGTTTTTTAGAGGTATTGGCCGGTGCGGCCGTGGACATTCTCCTGGCCTGGGGCGGCGGCGCCCGGGATGAGACCGCCCATCGGCAGGGCCGGGCGCCCCGGGACGCCACCGCGCATCTGCTCGAGTTGCAGGCGGGCAGCCATCTGCTGGGCGACGAGGGCGGCCTGGATGCCGTGGAAGAGGCCCTCCAGCCAGCCGACCAGCTGGGCCTGGGCGATGCGCAACTCGGCCTCGCTGGGCGGCGTGTCGCCTTCGAACGGCAGGGAGAGGCGCTCCAGCTCCTCGCGGAGCTCGGGGGCGAGGCCGTCCTCGAGCTCGGCGATCGACCGCTGGTGGATCTCCCGCAGCCGGCCACGGCTGGCCTCGTCGAGCGGAGCCGCCCGCACCTCCTCGAGCAGCTGCTTGATCATGCTGCCGATCCGCATGACCTTCGCGGGCTGCTCGATGAGGTTGCCCGGCTCCTCGGGCGTGAGCGAGCCGTCCGACTCGACCGTGCCCATCGGGCGGCCGTCGGGGCCCACGACGATGACGGAGCCGTCTTCCTTGTGCTCTGTGGTGCGGGTGTCGTCGGTCATGCGCCCATCTTCGCTCACCGGTTCGCGATCGTCAGGGGCGCAGTTCGGCAACCGCGCACTTGATGCTGCCGCCACCGCGCTTGAGCTCGGAGAGATCCACGTGGACGGGCAGATAACCGGCGTCGCGGACCTTGTGACCCATCGCCACGGCCTCGGTGTTGAGAATCACGTGCCGGCCGTCGCTGACCAGATTGAGGCCGAACGCCTCGGCATCGGCCCGGTCGGCGATCACCGCATCCGGGAAGAGCTGGCGCAGCACCCGCTGGGACGCCTCGGAGAAGGCGCCGGGGTAGTAGGTGACGTGCCGGTCGTCGAGGGCGGCGAGAGCGGTGTCCAGGTGGTAGAAGGCCGGGTCGACCAGCTTGAGGGAGATCACCGGGCGGCCCAGCGCCTCCTGCGCCTCGGCGTGCGCGGCCGGGTCGGTGCGGAAGCCGTAGCCGGCCAGGACGATGCCGCCGTACGCCGCGGGAAGGTACGCGAAGTCGCCCTCACCCTCGTTGACATGCTCCGGGGCGATGAAGTTCCAGCCTTCGTTCGCAAGGTAGAACGCCTGATGCGCGACGGCCTCGGCGGAGCGTTGCGGATGCCGGAAGCGGGCGCCGTAGACCGTTCCGTCGACGGAGAACGCGCCGTTCGCGGAGTAGACCATGTCGGGCAGGCCGGGCTCCGGGTCGAGCACGTGCACGACGTGGCCCAGGTCGGCGAGGGTGTTACGGAGCTGGTCCCACTGTTTGACGGCGAGACGGGTGTCCACCGCGACGGTGGTGTCCATCCAGGGGTTGATGGCGTACTCGACCGTGAAATGTTCCGGCGGACACATAAGGTATGTCCTGTTTCGCGGCAAGCGCTCCATGTGGCTCATGAGGTTCAAGGGTAGGTAGGCTCGGTTGCAGCAAACAGCCGTAAATCTTGCTTCTCGGAGGCGAATCGTTGCAGATGGACGCCGTCGACCAGCGAATCATTGCGCTTCTCGTGGCGGACGCGCGGTCTTCGTACGCTGAGATAGGTGCGAAGGTCTCCCTGTCGGCTCCCGCCGTGAAGAGGCGCGTCGATCGATTACGCGCCGACGGGGTCATCAAGGGATTCACCGCCGTCATCGAACCGTCCGCCGTGGGCTGGACCACCGAGGCGTTCGTCGAGCTCTTCTGCACCGGGCGGACCACCCCGGCCCAGATAACCGTGGCCACCCGGCGGCACCCGGAGGTGGTCGGCGCCTACACGGTCTCCGGGCAGGCGGACGCGCTGGTGCACCTGCGGGCGGCCGACATCGGGCACCTCGAGCAGGCACTGGAGCGGCTCCGGGCCGAACCGTTCGTGACCTCGACCCGGAGCATGGTGGTGCTGTCGCGGCTGGTGGAGACACCGACCGCGGTGCCGCTATAGATACATGCCCGGCCGGTGCTCGTCATCGATCTTGCCGGCCGCCGGCTTGTCGCCCTCGCCGAAGAACCGTTTCCCGCCGAACTCGCCGTGCAGCCGGTCATCCAGCTCGTCGGCGAGACCCGTCATCACCTGCACCGCCAGCATCAGATGAATCGCCTGAAAGTTGCGGCCGAAGACCGGGATCGACGCCCAGACGGTGTCCTGCGCGCAGTAGAGGCGGCCGATCGGCATCCGGTTGGTCAGCTCGGACAGCTTCACGTAAAGCTGCTCGGTCGGCTCGACCTCGGTGAGGATCGGAGAGAAGACGTCGACCAGAGGCGGATTGTCGCGGACCCGGACGAAGACCATCGCCGAGCCGGCCCGGATGCCGATGTCGCCGTCGGCGTCGACCTGAAGCTGGTCGATGGTGGTCTTCGACATGGTGGCGACGACCGTGCGAACCCGCTCCTCCAGCGGCACCACGTCGCCGGTCACCCCCGCCAAGGCGGCGTCCAGAGCCGCCTCGTCGTCGAGATCGTCGAGGCTCAGCCCCGCTTCGATGCTCGGCTCGTGGCGGGCGGTGCCGAGCGGGGTGGACTCGATCGGCTCGTCCTCCTCGTCATGCACCAGATAGACCAGGAAGGCGGGGTGCGGAGCGCCGTGCACGTCGCGCAGCGTGCGGGTGACCACGGTGGCGAACTGCGCCGCCTTGTCCTGTGCCGAGCGCAAACCGAACGAGTCACCGGAGCCCGGCAGCACACCCGGCGGCGACCAGCCGAGAGCGACCAGGTCGGCGACCGCGGCCCGATCCATCCGGAACTCCTGCGGGAGTGCGGCGTTGCCGACCGCGAGCGCCTCGACGACGCCCTCCGGCAGCACCCGGATGCTGACCGAGTAGACGGCCGTGCCGGTGCCCGAAGCGGTCGGATCGAGAGTCAGGTCGATGTGCGCCCCCGGCTGGAGGGTCGGCAGCAGACCGGCCAGCGCGCCGGCGAACTCCCGCCAAGCCTGGGTGACCTTCGCCTTCAGGTCAGCCGTGGTCGGCTCGTCGAGCAACCCGCCTTCATACGCCTCGCCCGCGGCGCCTTCTGCCGTCATGATCGCACCTCCGTTCCCGTCACCCTATCGAGCGAACCGGGTCCAGCGTGGACCGCCTCTTATTTGCCGGGAGAGGCTCGTCGCAGGGCCAGCGCGCTGATCTTCGCGGCCGCCTCGGCGGGGTCTGCGCCGCCCGCCACAGCAAGCCCGAGAAGGTACGCGGAGACCGGCGCCCCCGGACGGAGAACGTTGTGCGCCACATCGCGGGCCACGTCCAGCACCTGCTTCGCCGGCACGTCGACATCGCCGAGCCCGAGCTCGGCCACCACCTCGGCAACCCAGTGATCAAGCTCGCTCACGCCGTCACCTCCGCTTCGCTCCGGCGCCGCCATGAGTTCAACCCTGAGCTGACCGATTCGCTCGCAAGCTCGCTCACGCCGTCACCTCCGCTTCGCTCCGGCGCCGCCATGAGTTCAACCCTGAGCTGACCGATTCGCTCGCAAGCTCGCTCATTGGGCCCACTCCTCCGCGGTGCGCAGGTCGTCGTCGGTGTCGCAGTCGAACCAGGGGGGTGGGCCGGGCCGGCGCCACGACACCTCGGCCACCCGGGAGTGCTCCAGCAGCGCCCGCACCGGGGCTCCGTGCAGTCCGCCCCGGGCCTGGGCCACCCGCTCCAGGGCGGCGCGCAGCCCGGCGGTGCGCCACACACCGCACAGCAGTTGCAGGTGCCCGTCGGTGTCCCGGTAGACCGCGCCCTCCATCGGCGCCGACTCCAGGGTCAGCCGCAGCACGTCGACCGCCTCGCCGGTCAGCAGCGGCAGGTCGGCGGCGAGCAGGGCGGTGAAGGTGACCTGTGACGGCACCAGGGCGAGCCCCGCCGCGGCGGCCGCGACCGGCCCACCACCGGGCGGTTCCTCCCGTGTGACGTGCACCGAAACCGGGAAGTCCGGCGGTATCCGGCCGACCACCACGCGGGGGTCGGCGTCGTGCACCGCCGCCAGCACCCGGGTGAGCATCGACTGGCCGGCGACCGCGATGGCCGGTTTGTCGGCACCGCCCATCCGCCGTGCCGCACCACCGGCCAAGACCACCGCCGCGAATCCCCCCACGTGAGTACCGTATCCCGACCACGTGCCGGACGTGACCACGCGCTCGGTTCGACGCCTTCGGGGGAACCCGTATGCTCCCGCCATGGCCAGGAGTACGGCGCGCCGCACGGTGGTGGCCATCGATGTCGGCGTGTCGCCCGCCGCCCGGAGCCGTCAGGACCATCTGGCGGCCGAGGAGCCGCTGGAGATCCGGGTGCGGAAACGGCCTCTCGCGGTGACCATGCGCACCCCCGGCCACGACATCGATCTGGCGATGGGTTTCCTGCTCAGCGAGGGTGTGATCGGCCGGGCGCCCGATGTCACGACGGCTCAGCTGTGCGCCGGCGCGGACACGCCGAACACGTACAACGTGGTGGACGTGACGCTCGATCCGAGCGTGCCGCCGCCGGTCACCGATCCGAGCCGCAACTTCTACACGACCAGCTCCTGCGGGGTCTGCGGTAAGGCCAGCATCGACGCGGTACGCGTGAAGTCGCACTTCGACGTGGCCGCCGACCCGATGCGGATCCCGGCCCGGGTGCTGGCCGGCGTCCCGGAGAAGCTGCGGGCCGCCCAGCGCGCTTTCGACCGCACCGGTGGCCTGCACGCCGCGGGCCTGTTCACCGCCGAGGGTGAGCTGGTGGTGCTGCGTGAGGACGTGGGCCGGCACAACGCGGTCGACAAGGTGCTCGGCTGGGCGCTGCGCGATGGCCGGCTGCCGTTGACCGGACATGTGCTGCTGGTCTCCGGGCGGGCCAGTTTCGAGCTGACTCAGAAGGCGTGGATGGCCGGGCTGCCGATGCTGGCCGCGGTGTCGGCGCCGAGCACGCTCGCGGTGGAGCTGGCCGACGATGCCGGGATGACGCTTGTCGGCTTTCTTCGCGAACAGCGGATGAACGTCTACTCGGCTCCGCATCGCGTCACTCTCTGACCAGCCCCGGTCTCGCGCGACGTCGTGGGCGCGCACCGGTCAGCCGTCACGGCGGCTCATCGCCCCGGGGGGAATGCCGGCGCCCAGGATCTCGAACAGCATCCGGGCGAGCTGGTGGCCGGGCTCCGCGCGCAGGGCCCGGTCCACGGCCGCCCGGGCCAGCGGCCCCCAGCCCATCCGCCAGGCGGCGAATCCGAGCAGGCAGGCCGGGCCCGGCACATAGGCCGGCTCGACCCGCCGCACCACGTCGGTCCAGAGCCGGACCCGCCAATGGTGGGCGGAGGTGCGGTCCAGTGCGTAGTCCTCCACCACCCGGTCCGTCAGCAGCGCTCCGAGCCAGGCCACCTCGTCGTCGGTCAACGCCGCGCCGGACCGGTACCGCTTCTCGGCCTCCCGCACCGCCAGACGCCCGGCGCGGCGGATCCGGCGGACGTCGTTCAGCAGGCCGGGAAAACGGCTCCGGGCACGCTCGGTGGCCGCCACCATGCCCTCCCGGGCCGGGCCCTGCACCGCCGCCACCTGGGCGATCAGGTCCTCCCGGCTGGGCAGGGCCACCTGACCGAGATAGGTGGCCTCGGCCGCGATCACACTGTCCGGCGGCAGGCAGGCGCTTCCCTCCGGCGGACAGCAGCCCGGGTCCTCGCACAGATACGACCACCAGCGGCCGCCGTCGACCCGGAGCACGTCGTCGATCCGGACACCGGCGGCCCGCAGCGCCTCGGTCACGTGCAACGCGATCGGGGTGACCCGCCGCGGCGGCCCGTAGCCGACGATCACCACCGCATCGGCGCGCTGCCGGGCCACCGCCCCGGCCACGTCGCGGGCGGCCTCCTCACCACGATCCGGCGGCGGCAGATCGAAGCACGCGCCGAAGTCGAGGTCACGGCCGTGCAGGCCGATCAGGGCGATGCTGTCGTGCGGGTGGTAGCCCAGCAGGTACGGCAGGAGCGCGAGGAGCTCGGCGGGGGTCCGGACGACGAGGGGGCAATCGGCTGTCATGCCGGGCAGCGTGCTCGCATTCGGCGGCCCGTGGGATGCCCTGTGGACGACACGCCGGCTCGTCCACAGGCGGCCGGCGGAAAGGCCCAGCTAGGAGCGGAACGGCAACTCGTGGAGTTGCAGACCCTCCTGCTGCCAGGGGTGGGTGTGCCGGTCCAGGTCCATGGTCAGTTCGATCGACGAGACCACGTCGTACCCGGCGGCGTGCAGGCTGCGGATCGCGTCCACGTTGCGGGACTCCGGCGAGATCGTCAGCGCGGACATGTTGCGGCGTTTCGCCTCACTCGCGACGTGGTGCAGCAGTCGGCGGCCGACACCCTTGTGCCGGTGGGTGATCGTCACGACGACCGGGTCCACCTCGCCGGCCCGCCCGCGCATGATCAGGCCGACCATCCCGATCACTCCGTCGTCGGCGTGGTCGGCCACCCACAAGCCGGAGAGGTCCAGCCTGGTCAGGTACTCCTCGAAGCCGGCGCCGCCGTCGTCGCGGTGTTCCCCGTACATCTCGTTGTGCTGCCTGGTGAGCTCGGTCCACAGGCGCCTGCCGGCGGAGTGGTCACTCGGACGGTACGAGCGCACGACGACAGGGGTCATGACGCCATCTTGCCTCCGAATGAAGGCTTACGTCACCGGAAGCGCAAGATAGGCGGGTGGACCTGGCGTATCTGCGTGCGCACCCTGAGCACCTACCGACATTTCTTCTCCATCAGCGGATTCGTGAGACACCGGTCGGCGGCGGCGTCTCCCGTCTCACCCTCGACGACGGAACGTCCCTGTTCGCGAAGTCGCGGCCGTCCGGGTCGGCGCCCGACGGCATGTTCGCGGCCGAGGCGGCCGGACTGGCCTGGCTGCGCGCTTCCGGGACGGTCCCGGTGCCGGAGGTCGTGGCCGCCCTGCCCGGCATGCTCGCCACCGAATGGGTTCAGCCGGGCGAACCGACCCGCCAGGCGGCGGAGGAGTTCGGCCGCTCGCTCGCCCTTCTGCATCGCAGCGGCGCCGACTCATTCGGCGCTCCCTGGCCCGGCTACATCGGGCCGCTGCCACTCGACAACACCCCCGACACCGGCACATGGGCGTCCTGGTTCGCGACCCGGCGCCTGCTTCCCTACCTCAGAACCTCCGCCGACCGCGGCTCGCTCTCCGAATCCGACGTCACCCTCGTCGAGCGGATCCTCAAAACCCTCGAGGAGTACGCCGTGAGCGAACCGCCCGCACGAATCCACGGCGACCTGTGGCCGGGCAACCTGCTGTGGGCCGCCGACGGCCGCGCCTGGCTCGTCGACCCGGCGGCGCACGGCGGCCACCGGGAGACCGACCTGGCCACTCTGTCGCTGTTCGGCGGGGTTCCGTTCCTGGACGTGATCCTGGCCGCCTACGACGCGGAGTGGCCGCTGGCGGAGGGCTGGCGGGCGCGTGTCCCGCTCCACCAACTGCATCTGCTGCTGGTGCACACCGCCGCCTTCGGCGACACCTACCAACCGGCGGTACGGGCGGCGGCCACCGCCGTGCTCCGCGCCTGACGGGCCGTCACGTTCCGTTGCGCGGTCCGAGTCCCGAAACGGAAGGGCACATTGCCCACAGGACGATATGCCTAACGGCAGGATGGCGAAGGAGACGCTAAGTTCGACAGGTGCGCATCTCCAGGAGATCAGTCGAGCCGAAGCGGCGGCGACCGTGACCGCGCTTGTCGACCGCTTCGGCCGCATTGCGACCGATCTGCGCGTCTCGCTGACCGACCGGTGCAATCTGCGCTGCACGTATTGCATGCCGGCCGAGGGCCTCGCCTGGATGCCGCAGCAGCAGCAACTCTCCGATGACGAGGTCAAGCGGCTCGTCCGGATCGCGGTCGAACGGCTCGGCGTCACCGAGGTGCGCTTCACCGGCGGCGAGCCGTTGATCCGGCGCGGGCTGGTGAACATCGTCGCCGAGGCCGCCCGGCTCGACCCGCGCCCCAAGCTGTCGGTCACCACGAACGGGATCGGCCTGGACCGGATCGCTGTTCCGCTACGTGACGCGGGCCTCGACCGGGTGAACGTCTCGCTCGACACGCTCGACGCGGACCGATTCAACACGCTCACCCTGCGCGACCGGCACTCCGATGTCCTGGCCGGGCTACGGGCCGCCGCCGACGCCGGCCTCACCCCCGTGAAGATCAATACCGTGCTGATGCGGGGCGTCAACGAGGACGAGGCGCCGACGTTGCTCCGGTTCGCCCTCGACCACGGCTATCAACTGCGCTTCATCGAGCAGATGCCACTCGACGCCCAGCACCAGTGGGACCGGCACGAGATGGTCACCGCCGAGGAGATCCTGGCCGCGCTCGAACCCTTCGATCTCCAGCCCGACGATGTTTCACGTGGAACGGCGCCTGCCGAGACGTGGCTGGTCCCGGGTTATGTCGACGCGGCCGGGGAGCCGGCCCGGGTCGGTGTGATCGCCAGCGTGACCCGGCCGTTCTGCGGCGACTGCGACCGCACCCGGCTCACCGCCGACGGTCAGGTCCGCAACTGCCTCTTCGCCACCGAGGAGAGTGACCTGCGCGGCCTGCTGCGCGGCGGCGCCTCCGACGAGGAGATCGGTCGGGCGTGGCGAACCGCCATGTGGGGCAAACGCGCCGGTCACGGCATCGACGACCCCTCCTTCCTCCAGCCCGCCCGCCCCATGTCCGCGATCGGAGGCTGACCCGGTGCTCACGGTCCGCTATTTCGCCGGCGCCCGTGCGGCCGCCAACGGCACCTCCAGCGAGACGGTCGGCGCCGCCACCCTGGACGAGCTCATCCAGACCCTGATCGACCGCCACGGTGAGCGGCTGGGCCTGGTCCTGAAGGCGGCCAGCTTCCTGGTGGACGGGCTCACCTGCCACGACCGCGCGGCCGCCCTTCCGGAGGGTGCCACGGTCGACATCCTCCCGCCTTTCGCCGGCGGCTGACCCGGCCATCGCCCCACGGCCCACGTCCGTGCTGGTCAGCGCGTTTTGTCAGACCCCTCGGGCAGCATGTGCGGCGAGACCTGATGGGGAGGTTGATGTGCGGGTTGATGTCGCAAGCCGACGACGGATGCCGGAGTCGGTTCGGGCCGTGTTTCCGGGAGCAACCGTCATCGACGCGACCTCCCGTGGGCCACAACCCTGGGTGCGGCTGAGTCCGTTCTACCCACACGGCGGGATTCCGGTCCCACTCACGCCCGGTGCGGTCAGCGCCTCGGTCGAGGGGATCTGGCAGGCGCTGAAGGTGTTCGAGACCGCTGACGTCGATCCGGGGAAGTTGGCGGTCACCTCGATGAGGGGGATCAAGCGGACGGTCCGCCGTTACGGGCCGGTGCGTGGCCATCGTGCCGGGCTGACCGGTCCGGATCTGCTGGACTATTCGACCGCACGCCGGCGGATCTACCTTCCGGCCTACCGGTGGGTACTCGAGAACCGGGTGCCCGATCTCGTCGATCGGCTGCGCGGTCTGGCCGCCACCGACGGCATCGTTCTGCTCGACTACACGACCAACGGGGATCCGGGCGACACGAGCAGCCCGCTGTCGCATGCCGCTCTGCTGGCTCGCTATCTGACCGGCCGCTGGCCGGCTCACGCCGTCTCGTGACCGGGCGACCGCCGTGCTTCGTCCGGCCACGAAGCCCGGTCCTCGACCGAAGATCGCAACCGCGTCGGCTCCGGCATGGAGTTCGTGAGGCCGGCCGACAACACTTCCGGCAACCCTTCACCGAGTGGTGCCTGTCCGAACGCCGTCGTTCCCGGAGTCTGATGCCGGGGTTGCAGCGATCTGCACTGAGTTCGTGCCAGAGCCACCGGGCTCCACCCACCGGCTGAACCGATATCTCGGACCTGTCCGTGACCAGGCTCCACCCACCGGCTGAACCGGATCTCGGGCCGGATCTCGGGCCGGATCTCGGGCCGGATCTCGGGCCGGATCTCGGGCCGGATCTCGGGCCGGATCTCGGGCCGGATCTCGGGCCGGATCTCGGGC
>NZ_JBFAMR010000032.1:0-18091 GCF_040656595.1 Actinoplanes sp. NPDC049802 | reverse complement strand
CGCCGATTCGGCCTCGCGACGAGCGTCTCGGTGCAGGTGCCGGCGGCGTGACGCGGATGAGACGGTGCGGCGCCGTGGTGTCCGGCATGTGGTTGCTGAGACACCGCTGAGAGCGTCGATCGTTCACGGCTCCAGGGGCTCGGGCTGGTCGGGGACACTGGGTCGGGCAAGCTGGAAAGCACGGCGGCGGTTGCGGCCGGCTGGGGAGGGTTTGAGTTGGTGCTGTTCTTCGCGGTGGTCATGCTGATCATCGGCTTGATCCACTTCTACCTGTGGAAGCGGCTGGTCCGTGACCCACTGCGACCCGGCCCGGCCCGCCGCGTCGGGACCGTGGTGGCCGTCGTCCTGTGCGTCCTAGTTCCGGTGACGCTGGGCGGGGTGCGGGCCGGCTACGTCAAGTGGCTGTCCTGGCCCGGCTATCTCTGGATCGCCGTGATGTTCTACCTCCTGGTGACCCTGCTCGCGCTGGAGATCCCCCGGCTGCTGGCCTTGCGGTTGTGGGCGCGCGGCCCGCGTACCACCGAGGACGACGGCATGGGTGGATCGCGCCCGGCCGGGTCGGCCATCGGCGAGGCCGCCGTGAGCGGCGGCACGGGCAGCCTCCGAGGTGGGTCGGCTCCCGCTACCGAAGGAGCGCTGACCGGCGGGGCTGCCGGGCACGGCACCGAGCCACCACTGAGCGGCGCGACGACCGGGCACGGAAGCGAACCGGCCCGGAGCGACGCGACGGCCAGCCACCAGGACGACCCTGCCCTGAGCGGCGCGACGACCGGGCACGGAAACGAACCGGCCCTCAGCGGCACGACGACCGGGCACGGACGGGATTCGTTCTTCGTGGGGGACTCCGCGGCAGGCGCCGGTGACGCGGACGCCACCGCCGAGGGAACCGGCAAGGGCCGCGTCGTCACGGCGGACGGCGGCCCCGCCAGCGGGACTGACCCGGCCCCCGCAGGCCGGGAAGCGGCCGGCGTCGAAGGCGGTGCGGACGCGAGCAGGAGCCCGGGGATCGACCGGCGGTTGCTGCTGGCCCGGGGAACAGCGATCTTCGCCGGGCTCACCGCGGCGAGCGTGACCGGCTACGGGGTCAAGACCGCGACCGGGGCGCCGCAGATCGACCGGGTCCAGCTGCCGATCGCCAAGCTGCCACGCTCCATGGACGGGACGCGGCTGGCGGTGGTCTCCGACATCCACATCGGGCCACTCACCGGGGTCGACCACGCGCAGCGGATCACCCGGGTGATCAATTCGGTGAACGCGGACCTGGTGTGCGTGGTCGGTGACCTGGTCGACGGCAGTGTGGCCGAGCTGGGCCGCTTCGCGGCGCCGCTGGGTGGGATCGAGTCCCGGCACGGGGCGTTCTTCGTGACCGGGAACCACGAGTACTACTCCGGGGCCGAGGAGTGGATCGAGGAGGTGGCACGGCTCGGGATCCGGCCGCTGCGCAACGAGCGGGTCGAGATCAACGGGCTGGACCTCGCCGGTGTGAACGATCTCACCGGTGAGCAGCAGGGCGACGGACCGGACTTCGCCCGCGCGCTGGGCGACCGGGACACCACACGGCCGGTGGTTCTGATGGCCCACCAGCCGGTGGCCGCGAAGGAGGCGGCGCCCTACAAGGTGGACCTGCAGGTCTCCGGGCACACGCACGGTGGCCAGATGGTGCCGTTCAACATGCTCGTGAAGTTGCAGCAGCCGGTAGTCTCCGGCTTCGGGAAGGTGGACGGCGTGCCGGTGTATGTGACCAACGGCGCGGGTTTCTGGGGTCCACCGGTGCGGGTGGGCGCGCCCCCGCAGGTCACGGTCATCGAATTGCGTATGGCGTAACCCATCAAGATCGGTAAGTGTGTTTGAGCGTGGCGAAGCTTGGCGGAACCGACGGCCGTGACAGGATGCCGAACGTGGAGGTCAGCACGGATACATATGTCGCGGACCTGCACATTCACTCCCGCTACTCGCGGGCGTGCAGCCGTGATCTGACGCTGCCGAACCTGGCCTGGTGGGCCCGGCGCAAGGGCATCGCCCTGCTCGGCACCGGCGACTTCACCCACCCGGCCTGGTTCGAGCATCTGCGGGAGAGCCTCGAGCCGGCCGAGCCGGGCCTGTTCCGGCTGGCCGACGAGAAGCCGGTGACGAAACGGCTGCCGGGCTCGCTGCGCGGCACGGCGCCGGCCCGGTTCATGCTGAGCGTCGAGATCTCCACGATCTACAAGCGGGACGACAAGACCCGCAAGGTCCACCACCTGCTCTACGCTCCCGACTTCGAGTCGGTTGCGAAGATCAACACTGCGCTGTCCCGGATCGGCAACCTGACCGCGGACGGCCGCCCGATCCTGGGGCTGGATTCGCGGAACCTGCTGGAGATCACCCTGGAGTCCGGGGGCTATCTGATCCCGGCGCACATCTGGACGCCGTGGTTCTCCGCGCTGGGGTCGAAGTCCGGTTTCGACGCGATCGCCGACTGCTACGCCGACCTGGCCGATCACGTGACGGCGGTGGAGACCGGCCTCTCGTCGGACCCGGAGATGAACTGGCGGGTCTCCAGCCTGGACCGCTACCGCCTGGTCTCGAACTCGGACGCGCACTCCCCGGCCGCCCTGGCCCGGGAGGCGACGCTGTTCACCGGCATCCCCGACTACTTCGCGGTGAAGGACGGCGTCGGCCTGGCCGGGACGCTGGAGTTCTTCCCCGAGGAGGGCAAGTACCACGCCGACGGCCACCGGGCCTGCGGGGTGAACTGGGAGCCGGAACGCACCCGGCGGGCCGGTGGGCGCTGCCCGGAGTGCGGGCGCCCGCTGACCGTCGGGGTGCTGAGCCGGGTCGAGGACCTCGCCGACCGTCCGCTGGGCTTCCAGAAGAACGATCACGTCGAGCATCTGATCCAGTTGCACGAGATCCTCGGCGAGATCCACGGCGTGGGCCCCAAGTCGAAGACGGTGGAGTCCCAGCTCAATCACCTGGTCGCCACGCTCGGCGCGGAGCTGGACATTCTGCGCAAGGTGCCGGTAGACGAGATCGGCAAGGCGGGCGGCGACGAGCTGCGTGAGGCGATCACCCGGCTGCGTCGCGGCGACGTGCGCCGGGTGCCGGGCTACGACGGCGAGTACGGCGTGATCACCCTCTTCGACCAGGGTGAGCTGCGCAACCGCAACAGTGCCCCGCAGATGGAGACGCTGTTCGACTTCCCTGCCTCACTGGAACAGCCGAGAACGAAACCGGATCCGGCCCCGGCGAAACCCAAGGCGAAGCCGGCGAAGGAGAAGCCGGCCGCACCGCCGCTCGCCGCACCGCCCAGCCCGCACGAGCCGTTCGAGCCGATGCTGGCCGGGATGGAGGAGGTCGGCACCGGACTGCTGGACCGGCTGGACGCGATGCAGCGAGTGGCCGCGTCGGCGCCCGGCGGACCGCTGTTGATCGTGGCGGGCCCGGGCACCGGCAAGACCCGCACCCTGACGCACCGCATCGCGTACCTCTGTGCCGAGCTGGGCGTCTTTCCGGAGCGCTGCCTGGCGATCACGTTCACCCGGCGGGCCGCCGCCGAGCTGAAGGAGCGTCTGGAGTCGCTGCTCGGTGACGTGGCCGAGGACATCACGGTGGGCACGTTCCATTCGCTGGGCCTGACCGTGCTGAAGGAGAACGCGAAGGCGGCCGGGCTGGGCTCGGGCTGGCGGATCGCCGACGACCGCGAGCAGGCGCAGGCTCGGGAGCAGGCCGGCGAGGACGACGCGGCGTACCGGAAACTGCTGCGCCAGCAGGATCTGGTGGACCTGGACGATCTGATCAGCGTGCCGGTGGCGCTGCTGCGCGAGGACCAGGCGTTGGTGGAGAAGTACCGCAAGCGCTGGCAGTGGATCTTCGTGGACGAGTACCAGGACGTCGACGAGCTGCAGTATGAGCTGCTGCGCCTGCTGAGCCCGCCGGACGGCAACCTGTGCGCGATCGGCGACCCGGACCAGGCGATCTACTCGTTCCGGGGCGCCGACGTGCAGTACTTCCTGCGGTTCAACTCCGACTTCGTGGACGCCCGGCTGGTCCGGCTGACCCGCAACTACCGGTCGTCGGCGCCGATCCTGGCCGCCGCGGTGCAGGCGATCGCGCCGACGACGCTGGTCCGTGGACGAAGGTTGGACCCGGCACGGCTCGATCCGGAGGCCGCGCTGGTGGGCCGGTATGCCGCCCGCAGTGTCGCCGACGAGGCGGATTTCGTCGTCCGTACCGTCGATGAGCTTGTCGGAGGTCTCTCTCACCGCTCGTTGGACTCGGGCCGGGTGGATTCGCGGACCACCGCGGCGGGGAACCTGTCGTTCTCCGACATCGCGGTGCTGTACCGCACCGACGCCCAGTCCGGACCGATCATGGAGGCGCTGTCCCGGGCCGGCGTCCCGGTGCAGAAGCGTTCGCACAACCGGCTTCGGGATCGGGCCGGGGTCGCCGAGATCGCCCGGGAGTTGCGGCACGCCGGCGGTGCGGGCGGTTCGCTCGCGGCCCGGGTGAAGTCGGCCGGTCAGGTGCTGGCGCAGCGGTTCGCCGCCCCGACGCTGGACGGCACCCAGCCGGCTCCCGAGGACCTCTGGACCGCGTCCGAGCTGTTGATGCCGCTGGCGCACCGGGTGGGGGAGGACCTTGCGCTGTTCCTGCAGCAGTTGGCGACGGGTGCCGAGGTGGACGCGCTGGATCCGCGGGCCGAGGCGGTGAACCTACTGACCCTGCACGCCGCGAAGGGCCTGGAGTTCCCGGTGGTGTTCCTGGTCGGCTGCGAGGACGGTCTGCTGCCGTTGCGCTGGCCCGGTTCGACACCGTCGGAGGAGGAGACGGCCGAGGAGCGCCGGTTGTTCTTCGTGGGTCTGACCCGCGCCCAGGACCGGCTGTACGTGAGTCATTCGGCGAAACGGTCGCGGCACGGCAGCGAGCGGGAGCAGAGCCCGACGCCGTTCCTCGATGTGATCGATTCCGGACTCTTCGAGAAGCTGGGTGAGGCGGCTCCGGCCCGTCCGAAGGATCGTCAGCTCAGACTGCTGTAAGGCCGGCGAGCGCTCCGGCGAGCAGGGCCGGCCCGAACGGGATCGGCTGTGCTCGCCGCCGCACCAGCAACCAGGTGGCGGCCGCGCCGTTGAGCAGGTGGGCGGTGCCGAGACCGACGGCCACCGCCGGCCAGCCCGCGAATCCGAGCAGGAACGCCAGTGCCGCGCCCAGTTTCACGTCGCCGAGGCCGAGTCCGCGCCCGGGCAGCATCGCGATCGCCAGGTATCCGGCGCCGACGAGTACGCCCGCGGCCAGGGCCGGGGCGATCCGGCCGGGCGCCAGCAGGGCGAGCGGGACGCCCGCGCCGAGGGCAAGCGTGCCGACCAGCCGGTCGGGCAGGCGCAGGCAGCCGAGGTCGATCATCGCGAGGAGCACTCCGGGGATCGCGGCGAGCAGGTGGACCGGCAGTTGCGGCACCGGCCCGAGTTGGGCCGCCAGCAGGCCGCCGGCCAGCGACATCGCCGCGACCGGACCGGCGCCGCCGGCGCAGCAGGCCGGTCCGGCGTGGATCCAGCCGGCCGCTCCGGGTGGGAACGGCCGGTCGCAGCGGGCGCACGATGATCGGGCCCGGTCTCCGAAGGGGACGGTCAGCCGGTACGCGATCCGGGGCAGGAACGCCCCTGCCGCCGCCCCGAAGAGCGTTGCCAAGATCACCAGTTGTGACGACACGAACGTGAAAGGTAGCCGATTGCCCGCCGCACGCTACGGTGGCAGGCAGCGTAGACCGCTTCTGGAGGGACCCCCGATGTCGCAGAACGGGCCGTACCCTGGGCAGCCTTGGCCGGGTGGGAGCCCCGAGGAGCCGTACGCGGAACCCTCCGACCCGTGGAGCGCGAGCGACCAGCCGTGGAGCCAGCCGCAGATCCCACAGCAGCCGCAGCCCGAGTGGCGTCCGCCGGCGGAGTGGCGACCGCCCCCGGCTCGTCGTGGGTTCGCGATGGGCGCTGTGGTCGCGGTGCTCAGTGTCCTCGTCGGTGGCGGCCTGGCCACCGCCGCCTGGTTCGTGCTGGGCGACGACGAGGAGGCGCCGAAGACTCCGGTGGCGGCCGCGACGACGCCGGCCGGGCCCGGGGCGCGGCCGCGGACCAGTGAGGACGCCCGGTTCGCGACGAAGGGTCAGTGCCTGCGCAACGAGGGCACCGACGATGAGCCCGAGTTGCGTGTGGTGGTCTGTACGGCGAACACCTACCAGGTGTTGAAACGGATCGACGGCAAGACCACCGGCGAGAAGGACGCGGTCGGCAAGTGTGCCAAGGTGACCGGCTACACGAAGTGGTACTACTACGACACCGAGTACGACGACGTCGACTTCGTGCTCTGCCTCAAGGAGTATTCCCCAGTCTAGTAAACATGCTAGACAACTCTAGATGGTGATATCGAGGCGACTCTAGCGTTCGTGCTAGACGGCCCGATACGGTGCTACGCGTGGATCCGGTGCGAAATCCGTACGCTCCCGGCGCCGGTCAGCGCCCACCCGAACTGGCGGGCCGCGGCCGCGAGCTGGACGCGTTCGACGTCGTCCTGGAGCGGGTGGCCCGGGGCCGCCCCGAGCGCAGCCTGGTTCTGACCGGTTTGCGCGGCGTCGGCAAGACGGTGCTGCTCAACACGCTGCGCTCGGCCGCGATCGGCCGGCTCTGGGGCACCGGCAAGATCGAGGCCCGGCCGGATCAGTCGCTGCGCCGCCCGGTCTCCGGCGCCCTGCACATGGCGATCCGCGAGCTCGCCCCGCACCACCGCGACCCGGCTCGGGTGGACGAGGTGCTCGGCGTGCTCAAAGCGTTCGCGCTGCGGGCCAACGAGACGAATGCGAAGATCCGGGACCGCTGGGCGCCCGGCATCGACGTGCCGCCGGCCCGGGGGCGGGCCGACTCCGGCGACATCGAGATCGACCTGGTCGAGCTCTTCACCGACGCCGCCTCGCTGGCCACCGACGTCGGCACCGGGATCGCCCTGTTCATCGACGAGATGCAGGATCTCAGCGCCACCGACGTGTCGGCGCTGTGCGCGGCCTGCCACGAGTTGTCCCAGCTGGGCGCTCCGCTGATCGTGGTGGGCGCCGGGCTGCCGCATCTGCCGGCCGTGCTGTCCGCCGCCAAGTCGTATTCCGAGCGGCTCTTCCGTTATGCACGGATCGACCGGCTGGACCGGGACGCCGCCGATCTTGCGCTCGGTGTGCCGGCCGAGCGGGAGGGCGTCGACTACGACCAGGAAGCGCTGGATCTGCTCTACGAGAAGTCGGGTGGTTATCCGTACTTCGTTCAGGCGTACGGGAAGGCGACCTGGGACCACGCGCCGCAGTCGCCGATCACCGCCGACGACGTCCGGGTCGCCGCGCCGGAGGCGGAGGGTGAGCTGGCGGTCGGCTTCTTCGGCTCCCGGTTCGAGCGGGCCACCCCGGCCGAGCGGGAGTACATGCGGGCCATGGCGGCGCTCTCCGACGACCCCGGCAACGACATGGACGCCGCGGTGCCGACGTCGGACATCGCGACCTCGCTGGGACGCAAGCCGGCCAGCCTCTCGCCGGCCCGGGACGCCCTGATCAAAAAGGGACTCATCTACTCGGGCGAACGCGGGACGGTGGCGTTCACCGTCCCGCACTTCGGCCGCTACCTCAGGACACAGCCGGTGTAGTCGCCCGGTTACGGGTATAACCGGAACATGAGGCCCGTACGCACCGCAGCCCGAGCCATGCTGGCATCGATCTTCGTGTTCGACGGCATCCGCGCGTTCGCCCGCCCCGAGGAGCGGGCCGAGGCGGTCCGCCCGCTCACCGACCGGGCGACGCCGCTGCTGGAGCGCACGGATCCGCGTCTGCCCACCGATCCGGTCACTCTGGTGCGGGTGAAGGCGGCCGCCGACGTGGTGGCCGGTCTCGCGCTGGCCACCGGGCGGTTCACCAGGCCCGCCGCCCTCGTTCTGGCGGCCGGCCTGATCCCGCACGCCGCCACCGAGAAGGGTGACCGCGATCACCTTCTGCGCAGCCTCGGCCTGCTCGGCGGTCTGCTGCTCGCCGCCGCCGACACCGAGGGCCGGCCGAGTCTGCGCTACCGCACCACGCACGCGGTCGACCGCAGCCAGCGGTCGGTGCGCCGGGCCGTACGCACCGCCAAACGGGAGGCGAAGATCGCCGCCGCGGCCGCGGTGACCGCGCGCAAATTGCCCGGATAACAACCTTCTCGCGACGTTTGCGTTAAAGCGGACAAGGGACCGCGCGGTCGGTCTGCGCCTTCTAAGCTCGCTTCCGCTCGGCTACGACGTGCCGCCGATCCCGACCGCTTCGCCTTCATGCGAGCGGCGGGTCGACCGGCAGGCCATGCCGTGCCCGGTAACGAGACGGGGGTCGCGCCATGCCGGCGAGGAAACGAGGGACGCACAGCGCTGCGCGCGTCCGGCTCGGGGTGGTCGCCCTGGGCGTCCTGCTCACGCCGGCGATCATCACCCTCTACCTCCAGCGGTACGGGCTGAGCACCCTCGCCGTGGAACACGCCGCCGTCCGCGGATGGCTCGCCGGTGGGGATCTGTACGCGTACCGGGCACCCGGCAATCAAGCCGGCGCCGCGCTGCCGCCCGCACTGGCTCTCCTGCTGGCGCCCCTGACCCTCCTGCCGTTACGCGCCGCCGGCTGGCTGCTGGCGCTCACCGGTGTGGCCGCCCTGCTGCTGACGACGCTCGCCGTGACCGGCCCGGTGGCCCGCCGCCACGGCCGCCGCCGCCTCCCGTTCATGCTGGTCGCGGCCGCCCTGGCGCTGCTGGCCGAACCGGTCCGCGCCGCCATCGGTCAGGGCCGCCCCGAGTTGCTGATCGTCGCCCTGCTGGCGGCCGATCTGCTCGCCCTGCGCCGCGCCGCCCGCGCCCGCCACCGCATCCTGACCACCCTGCCGGGCCCGCGCCGCCGCTCCCACCCCGACCGCACGCCCCTCTGGGTTCCGCTGCTGAGCCGCACCTCGCGGCGTCCCCACGCCGGCCCGTCCAGCCTCGACCGGCCACCACGCGGTTTCCTCCGCTGGTCACACGCCACCGCCGGCATGGGCCGGTGGCTTCCCCGGTCCGCCCGCCTCGGCCTGGGCCCCCGATTCGGCCCCGGACGCGAGGCTGCCTTCCCCCGCACCACCGACCTCGGACCCGGCGCGGTCCGCTCCGGCGATCCGGGATCCGGCCGGGATCGGAGACCGCGCTGGCTCGCGGGTTCGTTCCGGTCCGCGTCCGCCCTCGGCACCGATCAGGGCCGCCTGCGCCGGGCGTGGGCGACCGGTTCCTGGGCGGGCGTGGGCACGGGTGTCGCCGGGGCGCTGTGCGCCGTACCCCTGCTCTTCATCGTCTATCTGCTGCTCACCAAACAGCGCCGGGCGGCGATGACGGCCCTGCTCACGGCGGCCGTGGTCACCCTGGCCGCGTTGGCGGCGGCACCGGAGGAAACCCTTTCCTGGTACGGGACGGTCATGTGGGAACTGGACCGTCCCGCCCCGGTCAGCGCCCCCGACAACCAGTCACTGGCCGGGGTCATGGCCCGGCTCTACGGTTTCCCGGCCCCGCCGGTGCTGGTCTGGTTCTCCTTCGGCATGCTGCTGCTGGCCGTGGGCCTGATCCGGGCCCGTTCCGCCCACGCCGACGGGGACGAGGTCGCCGCCTTCACCCTGATCGGCCTGACCGGCGCCATCACCGGCCCGGTCTCCACGTCCGCCGAGACGTTGTGGCTGCTCCCCGCGATCCTGGTGCTGGCCGACACCGGTCTGCGGCGTCGGCTGGGCGCCCGGCCGCCGCGTTCCCGCCGTTTCACCGGCATCGCGTTCCTGGCCGCGGCCCTGCTCGTGTACCTGTCGCTACTGGCCGCCCCGTCGTGGTCCCTGGCTTGGAACATTCCGGCGTTCGCCCTGATCCTGCTGGTCAACACCCTCCCGTGGCGGCATGGTGCCCCGGCGCTGCCGGTCCCACGTCCCGGCGCCGCTTCCCGCCCGGCCGCGATCCCACTCCCGCGCGGCGGCTGATCTTCCCCGCTGGCCGTGAGGGCTGCCTCAACCCATCGGAAGACAGCGCCCACGACCAGCCGCGCAACCCCGAACCGTTCCCGGACCAACCCCACAACCCCAGCCGGCCACCAGAGCCGCCTCAGGCTCAGCGGGAAAGCGCCCACGACCAGCCGCACGATCCTGGAGACCAGGGTCGTGCGGAGGTGATGATCACCGTGGAGGTGCTGTCCGATCGGTGGCGCGGCCTTGAACCGGGGACGGCCGAGCCGGTGACCGATGCAGGTGGACCGGCGGGCGCGCTATGGCATCGAGTGGCACCGGCTCGCGGTGCGCCACGGGACGGCCATCGTTGCCGGGAGCTGACACTCCCGTACGAATAATGGCTTTTAAGGGCAGTTGACCCATTCTTCGGTGCCGTCATCGAAGAGCTGGCGCTTCCAGATCGGGAGCCGGGCCTTGGCCTCGTCGACCAGGCGGGCACACGCCGCGAAAGCGGCCGCACGATGAGCGGTGCTGACCGAGGCGACCAGGGCGACGTCGCCGATCTGGAGAGTCCCGATGCGGTGGGAGACGGCGACCGCGTAGACCGCCGGGTCGGCGGCGATCTCCTCGGCCACCTCGCGGAGGATCGCGGTGGCGGTGGGATGCCCCTCGTACTCGAGGAGGGTGACGCCACGGCCGTGGTCGTGATCGCGGACGACGCCCTGGAAGGAGACCACGGCGCCGGCCCTGGAGTCGGCGACGGCGGCCTCGTGAGCCGCGAGATCGAGCGGCGCGTCGATCACCTCCGCCACGATCCTCTCGGTGTGCGTGGCCACGGTGGTGGAAGCGCGCGGAACACCGGGCGCGGCGGTGGGGTCTTCGGTGGTCACAGGCGCTCCCCGGGCATCAGCGGAAGGGGCAGGAATTCGATGGCGTCGCCGGCGGTGGCCTGGGTGCCGGGACGGACGACGGCGAAGCCGTGCGAGTTGGCGAGTCCGCGCAGCATGGCCGAGCCGACGTGGCCGACGGGAGTGGCGGTACGGCCGGTGGGGTCGAGGGCGGCGAGTGCCAGGTGGGTGAAGTCACCTCGCCCGGGGATCCCGGTGCCGGCGGTGACGCGCGGCAGTGGTGGCAGGGCGCGGCCACGCAGACCGGCCAGGAGCGGCGCGACCAGGGTGACCAGGGCGATGATCGCGGACTGCGGGTTGCCGGGCAGGCCGGCGAGGAAACGCGGACGGCCGTCCGGGCCGGGGACGCGGGCCAGCAGCATCGGGAAGCCGGGGCGGACCGCGACGGTGTTGACGATGTAATCGGCGCCCAGCTCGGTGAGCGCGGGGTGCAGGTGGTCGACCGGGCCGTGCATGGTGCCGCCGGTGGTGCAGATGAGGTCCGCGGTGTCCAGGGCGGACCGGATGGCCTCGAGGTGGGCGTCGAGCGTGTCCTTGACCGGACCGGTGGCCGTGCCGACGGCGGCGCCGTAGCGGCGCAGCCAGGACGGGACCTGCGGGCCGAGCGAGTCGCGGACCCGGCCGTTGCCGGGCGGGCCGGAGGTGAGCAGCTCGTCGCCGAAGACGAGGAGGGCGGCGCGCGGGATCCGGCGGACCTGGAGGGTTTCGTAACCGCAGGTGGCGGCGACGCCGATGACCGCCGGGTCGACGGCCGTGCCGGTGGGCAGCAGCTCCTCGCCGCGGTCGGCCTCCTCGCCGGGCAGGCGCCAGTCGGGGACGGCCCGGGGCTCGCCGGTGACGCGGCCGTCCGGGCCGGTCACCGAATCCTCGACGCGGATCAGGGCGGTGGCGCCGTCCGGCACCATGGCGCCGGTGGCGATCTCGGCGCAGTCGCCGTCGGTGGTGAGCGGGGGTGGGGTGCCGCCGGCCAGCACCCGGCCGACCGGGCGCCAGGGCGCGGGGCCGCGCACCGCCCAGCCGTCGATGCTCGAGGTGGGGAAGGCGGGCAGGTCGGTGAGGGCGCGCAGCGGCTCCGCCAGGGTGCGGCCGTCGGCCTCACCCAGCGGGACCTCCTCCGCGTCACCGGCCGCGGCCCGCCCCGCCTCGAAGGCGAGGGTGCGCGCCAGTTCCCAGTCCACAGGGGTCGCCTCGGTCACCGTCGAAGCCTATCGCTCAGTGGTCTCCTCCCCGGATCTGGTCCACGGTGTGCGACAGCAGCGGACCGAGCACGGCCAGGCCGTCCTTGGCGCCGCCGGTCGAGCCGGGCAGGTTGACGATCAGGGTGCGGCCGGCGACGCCGGCCAGGCCGCGGGAGAGCGCGGCGGCGGGGACCCGGTCCCGGCTGTACGCGCGGATCGCCTCGGCGATGCCCGGGATCTCGAAGTCGAGCAGCCCCCGGGTGGCCTCCGGGGTCCGGTCGGTGGGGGTGACACCGGTGCCACCGCTGGTCAGGACCACGTCGACACGGTCGGCGACGGCGGCGCGAAGGGCTTCGGCGACGGGCTCGCCGTCCGGTACGACGACGACCGGCTCGTCCACGTCGCATCCGAGCTCACGCAGCCCGGCGGCGAGCCGGGGGCCGCTGGTGTCGGCGTAGACGCCGGCGGCGGCCCGGTTGGAGGCGACGATCACGCGGGCCCGGATGGTCACGGCCGGTCCTCCGGGCGTACCCACTCGCCGGTCTTGCCGCCCTCTTTGCGCAGCACCCGGACCGATTCGAGGCTGGCCGCCGGGTCCACCGCCTTGATCATGTCGATGAGGGCGAGGCCGGCCGTGGCTACGGCGGTGAGTGCCTCCATCTCGACGCCGGTGCGGTCGGCGGTCTTGGTGACGGCGGTGATCTCGACGGTGGTGTCGGTGGGCTCCAGCTCGACCTTCACACCGTGCAACCCGATCGGGTGACAGAGCGGAATCAGATCGGGTGTCCGTTTCGCGCCCATGATCCCGGCCAGCCGGGCCACCGCGAGCGCGTCGCCCTTGGGCAGGCCGTCGCGCCGCAACAGGTCGATGACCTCCGCGGTGGTCCGGACCCGGCCGGCGGCGACGGCACGGCGGTCGCTCACCGCCTTGGCGGAAACGTCGACCATCCGGGCGGCACCGGTCTCGTCGACATGGGTGAGTTGGCTTTCCTGGGGCATACCGGAAGCCTAGTTTGTTTGCCCTTCACATCTTGTCCACACTGCTCAGGAGGCATCTTGAAGCTCAGGAAATAGAATTCACCCCGGCCGAATGACGCGATTCCCATTGCAATGAGTTTCCATTCAGAAACTGTCCGTGATGACGTGCCGGGCGATTCTCGCATACTGCGCATACCGACACGATCCGCTGGAAACCACCGCTACACGCGCCTAAGTTATCCCCTGTCAGGACGACAGCGGACAAATTGGAGGAACGTCATGTACGGCGAAAAAGAGTGGACCTGAAATCCGCCTGATGCGCGGACAGACAGTTATCAATTACTTTGGGTCCTGAGCGACGATCCGATCGCGCTCCGCTACGACAAGGACCCCATGACCAACGCTCGCGACGACAACAACGTGACCGATCAGCGGCTTCGGCTGCTCGTCGGTCTCGTCGTCGTTCTGGGGGTCTGTGCCACCGCGGGCTTCCTGGCGTATGCGCTGAGCCTTCCCGGCCCGCCGCCACACCCGCTGGCCCTGGCCGCCTGCTGCGCCGGCCTGATCATCGCCAACCGGGTCCGGGTGCACGTCCGTGTCAAGGCCAACGGCGACAACAACACCTGGGGCGAGGTCCCGGTCCTGATCGGACTGACGTTGATCCCGGCACCCTGGGTGGTGTTCTGCTCGATCGCCGCGATCACGGTGATCCGCTGCCTGACCTGGCTCGGACCGCAGAAGACCGCGTTCGGCATCGCCAAGGGCGCGCTCACCACCGGCGCGGCCGCCGTCATCTTCCTCGCCTTCGGCGTGCAGCCGGATCTGAGCCGGCCGTCCTTCCCGGTGCTCCCGATCGTGGCGGCGCTGATCGCCTTCATCGTGGTCGACCATCTCGCCTTCGTGCCGGTGCTGTCGATGGCGAGCGGCAGCAGCCTGTGGCAGGCGGCGCTGCACGACTGGACCACGAAGATCATCCTGCATTCCGGTGAACTGGTCGCGACCCTCCTCGTCGTCGGCGTGCTGGCGACCGGCACCAATCCGCTGCTCCTGCTGGTCGTCCCACTCGTTGTGGTGTGCATGCACCTGTGGCAGTCCCGCAGCGTCCGGACCCGGGAGGAACGAGAGTCCTGGCAGCGTCTGGCCAAGGCCACCGACGAACTCAACGCGGTGGACCTCACCCAGGTCCTGCACTCGGCGACGACCCGGGCCGCGCAGATCTTCTCGGCGGTGGAGGCGGCCATCGACCTGGCGGCACGAACCGTCCGGGCCACCGAGACACAGGTCCTCGCCGACGGACCGCTGCAGGTCACCACCCCTTCGCCGGCCGACGAGACCACCGTCGACCTGGTCACGCACGACGGCACCGTCCGGGTCGGGGTGCTGCGCCTGCGGTTCGGCGGGACCGTCCGGCTCACCGAGGTGGAACAGTACAAACTGCGGACCTTCGCGTCGGCGGTGTGCACGGCCATCCGGAACGCTCAGGCGTACGCCGAACTCGCCCGCATCGCCGCGGAGAACGCGCACGCCGCCGCGCACGACCCGCTCACCGGCCTGGCCAACCGCCGCCGGCTGTACGAGCGCGCCGACCGGCTCTTCCGCTCCACCGCGCACACCGGCCTGTTCGCCCTGCTGCTGATCGACCTGAACCACTTCAAGGAGGTCAACGACACGCTCGGGCACGCCGCCGGTGACGAGGTGCTGCGCCAGGTGGCCGGCCGGCTGCGGAAGGCGGCCGCGCCCGGGGATCTGGTCGCCCGGCTCGGCGGCGACGAGTTCGCGGTCCTGCTCACCGGCCTGCCGACCCCCGCGCTGGCCGGGCACCGCGCCACCGGCCTGCTCACCGCGCTGGACGCCGGCATCGAGGTGGAAGGCATGCAGTTGACCATCGAAGCGGCCGGCGGCATCGCCCTGGCCGCCGGCACGGGCAGCGTCGAGGAGCTGATGCGCCGCGCCGACATCGCCATGTACCAGGCGAAACGCGCCAACGAACAGACCGTGGTGTATGCGCACGCCCGCGACACCGCCGACCTGGACCGGCTGATGCTCACCGGCGAGCTGCGGCGTGCGGTCGCCGAACACGAGTTCACCGTCGACTTCCAGCCGATCGTCGACCTGGGCAGCGGCGAGGTCGTCGCGGCCGAGGCCCTGGCCCGGTGGCGGCATCCCGACCAGGGCAATCTCTCCCCGGTGCAGTTCCTGGAGACGGTCGAGCGGTCCGGGCAGCTGCCGGCGTTCGCCGACGCGGTGCTCGAACAGTCACTGATCGCCCTCCAGACCTGGCGGGAGGCCGGGTTCGACCTGCCCGTCGCGGTGAACGTGTCACCGCGCAGCCTGCTCGACCCCACATTCCCGTCGTCCGTGCTGGCCCGGTTGTCCCGGCACGACGTCCCGGCGAACCGGCTGGTCCTCGAACTCACCGAGACCCTCACGGTCAGTCAGCTGGACGTGGTCGAGCGCACCCTCGCCGAGCTGCGCAACGCCGGCGTCCGGCTGGCCATCGACGACTTCGGCACCGGCGTCTCGTCGCTGTCCGTACTCTCCCGGATCCCGGTGCACCAACTCAAGATCGACCGGGAGTTCGTGGCCGGGGTGGAGACGTCCGCCGAGGCCGCGGCGGTCGTCCGGACCACCGTCGACCTGGCCCGCAACCTGCGTCTCACGGTCGTCGCCGAAGGGGTCGAGAGCGAACCGCAACGACGCGCCCTCTGGCAGCTCGGCTGCACCTCCGGACAGGGACATCTGTTCGCCCGGCCCTACTCGGCGGCCCGCTTCCTCAGCGTGCTGCGGCGCGGCTCCGGCGGCCGGCCCGGCGTCCTTGCGGTCGCCCTGCACGACGAAGGTTCGGTGGTCCGGCTGCCTGTGCGCCGTCTGCCAAACTTGCCCGCGTGACCAAGCTGTCCGATCGGGCCGTCGATCTGCTCCTCTATTCGATCTCCGCGGCTTTCGCGCTGGTCACCGCGTTCACCTCGACCCTGCTGCCGCACCGGGCGTGGGGCGCGATCGCCGCCTGCGGCTACCTGGCCGCAGCCCTCCTGGTGTATGTGATTCGCCGCCGTGACCTTCTCACCTGGTCCACCTGGACGGCCGTGGCGGTGCTGCCGCTCGTCGTGCAGGCGGCACAGCGAACAGCCGGGCGCACCGACCGGGCCCAGGAGGAGGTCGCCGTCGTCGAGCACATGGGCGAATCCCTGCTGCACAGCGGCACCCCCTACCTGAGCCGCGCCGACATCGCCGCCATCCCGCTCGACGAGCGCCTGCTCGGCTATCGCCCCTACCAGCCCGGCATGTCTCTTTTCGGGCTACCCCGGGCGATAGCGGGCGATCACTGGTGGACCGACGCCCGCGTCTGGTTCGCAATCGTCACGGTGGCCGCGCTGGTTGCCGCCGTCACCCTGCTACGTCCGTCAAACCCATCACTGGTACGGGCGATGCAGGCGGCCACCGTTCTCCCCGTGACGGCACTGACCCTCGCCACCGGCGGCGACGACATTCCCGTACTCGCGTTGTGCCTGCTCGCACTCGCGCTGTTCGCCGGTGGCCGCCCCGGGTGGGCCGGCGTCGCCGTCGGAGCCGCCGCCGGACTCAAACTCTTCGCGCTGCCCGTCGTGGCGGTCCTCGCGGTGTTGTCCGTCGCCACCGGCACCTGGCGGCGTCTCCTTCCCGGCGCACTCGGCCTGCCCGTCCTCGCCGTGCTACCGCCGCTGCTGGTGAACGCCGACGCCTTCATCGAGAACGTCTTCCGCTTCACCCTCGGGCACGGCCTGGTGACCAGCCCGGCACAGTCCCCGTTCCCCGGCTACCTGATCTCCCAGAACCTGCCCGGCGGCCGATACGTCGCCATCGGCCTGCTCGTCGCCGCTGCCGCCGTCATCGCGGTCCTGCTCGTACGCCGTCCACCTCGTACCGCCGCCACCGCCGCGCTCTTCTGCGGCTACGGGCTTCTCGCCGCCATCCTGCTGATGCCGACGACCCGGTTCGGCTACCTGCTCTACCCCGTCGCCCTACTGCTGTGGGCCCCCGCTCTGCGCCGTTTCGCAGCCCGTACTCAGCAAGCACACAGCTTCTTCCGCCCCACGGCATGACACAGCCTTGTACCGTCATTGAAATGCATATGACCTGTCCCAAGTGTCACGGCGAGATGCGGGTCTACGAGCGCAGTGGTGTCACCATCGACCAGTGCACCGAGTGCCGCGGAATCTTCCTCGACCGTGGCGAGCTCGAGAAGCTGTTCGCGGCCGAATCCACCTACAACAGCCGGTCAGGCACCGGAGCGCCGGTTCCCCCGCCGCCCCCGCCCGCCCATCACCAGCCCGGTTACGCGCCTCCACCCCCGCCGCCGCAGCCGGCCTACGGCGCGCCGGCCGCTCACTACCCGCCCACCACGCCGATGTACGGGCACCGTGGCCACTACCGGCACCCGGGCCACCACGGCCACTACCGTCGGCGCAGCTTCCTCCACGACCTGTTCGACTGAGCTGGGCTTACCGGCTTCGCTTCACTCCGCGGCGACGAGCCTTGTTCGCCGGTGTCGATGCAGGCGATTCGCCGCCGCCGGCGAGATGTTGCTGGCGGCGGAGGAGGACTGTTCGCTCAGTGGCTGGTCCGGTGGCGGCTGGCTGCCCTGAGGCAGCCTCACGGCCAGCTCAACGGTTCCGGCTGGCCCCTGGGGCTGTCTCAGCGGGCGCGAGGCAGCCCTCACGGCCGGCCGGAGTGGATCACTGCTCCGGCCGGGCCATGGTAGGCGGACACTCTCCCGGGGCGGCGAATCACTCGCCTCGGCACCGGCGACTTCATCCGGGCACCGCCGGAGGGGTGGACCGGCACGCCGGGGCGGGTAGTTGCGCTCGAGGTCCGCGCTCGGGTGAGACGGCTGGGCCGGATGCGCTTGTGTGGCCGGGTGTGGTGGGCGTGTCACCGTGTGGGCATGTCTGAGGATCTTCCTGTTGATGTAGCTCGGCGGCTTGTAACGACTTGGTGCGCGATTGATGCCTGATCAGGCTCGTCTGGGCGGTTCTGGTGGTAGTTGTTTACCGCTCAGCGGCGCGGTCGGACACCAGTC